>NZ_JBHYMK010000003.1:0-208959 GCF_042743065.1 Streptomyces sp. NPDC058872 | reverse complement strand
GGGCGCGCGCCCCCCCCCCCGCGCGGGGGGGGGGGGGGGGGGTGTGGCGCCCCCGCGCCCGCGGCGCCGGGCGGCGGCCCGGGGCCCGGGGCGGCGGCCCCCCCCCCCCGCTCAGGGGGGGGCGTCGACCGCGTCAGCCTCCGCAGTGGAAGCGGGCGCTCCCCCAGTCCGCGTGGTCGTTGCCGTTCCCGTCGCCCCCGTCGCCGACCACCAGGTCGACGTAGGAGGCTCCGGTGACGTCGGCGGTGAGCGACCAGGCCGGGTCCGCGGCCCTCAGGACCGGGGACTCCGCCTTCTCCGCCCCGTCCGCGAGCACGCTGAACCGGACGCTGCCGCGGGTGCTCTGGATGTCGTCCACCCCGACCTCCGCGGTGAACGAGGTGCACCGGCCGCCCAGGTAGTAGCGGATCTTGGCGGGAGCGTGGGTGCCCAAGCCCTTGGCGTACGACGCTCCGCCGATCCGCAGCGGAGTGCCGTCGCCGGCTCCGGTCTCGCCGTTGGAGAGGTCGCGCTCCACCGGCCCCCAGCCGTTGGTGGCCGAGGTCCAGTCGAGGTCGCTCGCCCAGCTGTCCGCGGTGGGCGGCGGCGGCAGGGTGCGGACGGTGGTGGTGGCGGTCAGCCTCCGCCCCTCTCCTCCGAGGCCGTACGTGACGGAGGCGTCCAGCCGGTACGGCTGGTAGGCGGCGTCCACCGGCGGCGTCACCTGCCAGGTGGCGGTGGCCTGCGCACCCGGCGCGACCGTGCCGAGCGCGACGGGGGCGGCCGGTTCGGCGGTCCAGCCCTCGGGGAGGGCGAGGAGGGCCCGGGCGTCGGTGACGTCCGCCGGCTCGTCGTTGGCGAAGGTGGCGGTGACCCGGTTCGCCCGGCCCGGCTCCAGGGTCTCGGGCGCGGTCACGGTGAGCGTGCCGCAGGCCGCGCGCTCGGCAGCCGGGCCGAGGTCGGTGACGGTGAAGCCGTCGAGGACGAAGTCGGCACCGTCCGGGGCGTCCCCGCGCTTGCGCAGGCCGGTCCAGGTGTCACCGCAACCGGCGGTGACGGTCTCGACGAAGTGCCCGGTGCTCCGCTGTTGGCCGATCGGGGTCCGCCGGGTCTCGACGGCCGGCCCGTTGCCGTGGGTGCGGTCGTAGCCGGTGACCCATTCGTAGGCGCCCGCGTGGCTGGACTGGTAGTCGTACTCGACGCGGTAGTCGTGCCCGTCCCGCATCGGAACGGTCCAGGGTGCGGTGCGGTAGACGAGCCCGCTGTTCTCGTCGTGCGACTTGAGGCTCTCGGCTCCGCCGATCACGTCGTCGATCGGCTTTCCGTTCCAGCCGCGCTGCGTGTACGGCGCGTGCAGCCGGGCGATGTGGGTGCGCGGGTCGGTGGTGCCACCGGCGTCTCCCTTGAGGAAGGGGCCCCATCCCTGGTCGACGGCCTCGAAGTCCTCGTACGCGATCGCCCCCGGCCGCGTCGCCGGGTCACGGGCGACGATCCGGACGTCGTCGACCCGGACGGTCGCCGAGCTGCCGCCCGCCGCCCGGATCCTCAGCGGGACGGAGCCGCCGTCGGGCGCGGTGAAGGTGACCTTGGCGCGCTGGAAGCGGGTGCCGTTCCAGTCGGACGCGGCGACCCGGTCCTGCAGGGGCGAGCGCTCGACGGTCACCGAGGAGCCGCCGGCGGTGAGGGTGGTGGGCCTGGTCCTGCCGGGTTCGACCTCGATCAGGGCGGAGGCGGTGTAGCGCCGGCCGGGCGTCAGACCGGTGATCCGGCCGCCGACCGCCGCGGTGGCGGTGCCGCTGAGCTTCGCGCTGTTGCGGCCCCGGTCGTCGGTGTCGCGGGTGACGGTGCCGGTCTTGGTCCAGGACCGGAGCTCCGCGTCGTTGAAGCCGGGGTCCTTGACCGGGGTGCCCCCTCCCCACTCCGGGGCGGTCTGCGCGGGGGCGCTGCCGGGGTAGAGCACGTAGGGCCGTCCGGCGACGGCGTCGAGGGTGATCCGGCCGCGGGACGGACGCACGGTGCCGGTCCTCACGCGCCCGTTGTCGGTGAGCTCGTAGACGGTGTACGCGCGCGTGCCCGAGGGGACGGACCAACTCGTCTTCCCGCCGTGCCGGTTGTAGTGGTAGAGCTTCGCCCCGCCGTCCCAGGGGAGCAGATAGCCGTCGCCGTCGAGGACCTTGCGGCCGTTTTCGTAGAAGGTGCGGCGGCCGTTCTCGACGGTGCCGCGGACGCCGCCGGTGAAGGTGATGTCGTTGCCGTTCCAGCGGGTGATCTGCTGGTGCTGGAGGTACTTGGCGGGCAGGTTGCGCTGCCAGACGTTGGCGGTGAAGGCGTTCCAGTCCGTCTCGCCGGTCCAGCCCTCGAAGTCGACGAGGGCGGTCTGGCCGAGGACCGGATGGTCGTTCCAGACGTCCTTCTCGCCGTTGCGGATGAAGCGGATGATCTGGGAGTTGAGTCCCTTGTTGGTGGCGCCGCCGTAGTCGAGGTCGTTGGCCCAGTGGGACCAGAGGGAGGCCCGCTCGAACTTGTCGGCCCATTCGGTGGCGACGTTCCAGCCCTGCGCCTGGACGGCCCGCACCGTCTCGTCGGCGATCCAGCCGTGGGTGTAGTAGACGTCGATGTAGAGCATCGACAGGTTGGGGTCGGTCTCGTCGCGGAGCTGCTGGAAGCGGCGGGCGAGGTCCCCGCTGTTGATGTCCCTGCGCTGGTCGATGGAGTAGCTCTGGTTGAGCCAGTTCCAGCCGGGCTTGGTCGTGTCGACGAGCGTCTCGCTGAAGTTCCGGGCCTCGGGGTACGCCTCGGTGGCGTTCACGTGGACGCCGAAGCCCGCGCCCCACTTCCGGCCCTCCTGGAGGAGGACGTTGAGGTCGGCGAGACCGCCGGCCCGCTCGTTGTAGTTGCCGCCGTAGTCGGGGTGGGCGGAGTCGTGGCCCTCGGAGGCGTACCCCTTGAGCAGCGCGAACTGGCCGAGCCCGTCCGTGGAGAGCGAGATCCGCTTGACGTCGTCGAGGGTGCGCAGGAAGGGATGGGTGGCTTGGGAGGCGAAGTTGAAGGGGATGTGGGTGATGACCCGGCGGGGCATCCCGTCGCTGCCGGGGGCCTTGATCCCGATGGTGCGGAAGGCGATGGCGCCGTCCTGCCAGTCGGTGGTGCCGTCGGCGTTGGCGTCGGGGGTGACGACGACCTTGGCCCAGGGCAGGTCGTCGCCGCTCGCGGGCTGCGGGGCGCCGGCACCCCGGTAGGTCCACTGGCCGGACCAGACGCCGACGCGGGTCTCCGTGCCGTTCTTGCGGGCCTGGTGCCAGAAGCGGGCGCCGTCACGGGCCGAGGCACCCGAGGGCTTGTCGTAGCTGGAGTTGGACTCGACGGCCGCGGCCAGTTGCCCGGTGTTGACGAGGGCGTAGCTGGCACCCACCGGGGCGGCATCGGCGGCGGTGGCCGCGGTGATCCGGTCGAAGGCGTCGGCGGTGCGGGTGGAATCCGGATCGAGGCGGGTGAAGGCGGTGGCGGCGCCGGCGTCCGAGGAACCGACGGACACCAGGTCGTGGCCGGGGATGTCGATCGTGCCGATCCGGAAGGCCTCGGTATCGCGGACGGCGGTCACCCGGAAGGTGGTGGTCCGGCCCTGGACGTCCAGCCGGGCGTCGATCTCGACGCCGGGCAGGTCGGGAAAGACGAGGGCGTACGCGGCGGAGGTGGCGGTCAGGACGGGGGCGCCCGCGGTCCGCACGGTGTGGGCGGTGCCGTTGAGCACGACCTGGGTGACCGGGGCCGTGCTTCCGAGGAGTCGGGCGCCGCTGGCACGGTCGGTGTACGACAGGACGCGGGGGAAGTCCTCGGCGACGGCCACCGAGAGCCGGCCGGATTCGATGACGGTGCCGGTGACCGTGGCAGTGGCGGCGGAGGTGGCGGCCGTGCGGGGTGTCGGCGCTTGGGCGAGGGCCGGCCCGGACAGGGCGAGCGCGCTGGCGGTCGCGACCGCGAGGGCGCAGGCCGTGCGGACCCTTCGGGAGTGAGGGAGGGACATGCGCACTAGTTGGCCCCGCACCGGAAGCACCGTCAACGAGATCGCACCGCACCGGCCGTGCCAGTCCAAGAACCCCCTTCGGTTAGTCCAAGTGTCCTTCGGGGGGATGGCGTTGGGCCAGCACGGGCGGCATGTGAAGCGGGGAGGGGGCGTCGCGGGGTCCTGCGCGTCCGGGTGGGTGCGGGATCCCCTCCCATAGATGTTGAACATTGAACGGAATAGGGTTACAGTCATTCTCGTTGAAGGTTCAACAAACACCGACAAGGAGCATGTCATGGGTTTCTTCGGCCGCAAGAACAACGAGTCCGCCGTCGCCACCGCCACCCTTCCGGTCGACCCGGCCCTGGCCGCCCTGACCGGCGACTACACCATCGACCCCGCGCACAGCAGCATCGGCTTCACCGTCCGTCACGCCATGGTGACCAACGTCCGCGGCACCTTCGCCGAGCACGAGGGCGCACTGAAGCTCGACGGCTCGAACCCCGGTGCCTCCACCGCCTCCATCGACGTCAAGATCGCCTCCATCGACACCGGCATCGGCGACCGCGACGGCCACCTGCGCAGCGGGGACTTCTTCGACGCCGAGCAGTTCCCGCTGATGAGCTTCCGCTCCACGGGCGCCGAACAGCTCGGCGGCGACACGTACCGGATCACCGGCGACCTCACCATCAAGGACGTCACCAAGCCGCTCTCCATCGACCTGGAGTTCAACGGCAGCGCCACCGACGTCTACGGCAACGAGCGCGTCGGCTTCGAGGGCTCCGCCGAGATCCTGCGCTCCGCGTGGGGGCTGACCTGGAACGCAGCCCTGGAGACCGGTGGCGTGATGGTCAGCGACAAGGTGAAGCTGAACTTCGACATCTCCGCGATCAAGAACGCCGCCTGACCCCCTCCGGCCGCCCACCCCCTCCGGCCACCGGACACACGAGCGCGCCCGCCCTCCGCGACCACGGAAGGCGGGCGCTCGGCGTCGTGGGCACCCGCCCTCCGTGCCGCCCCTCGACGTCGGCCGGGGCAGGCCGGTCGCCCCCGGGCCCGCCGGGTCCGGACGTGACGCCGAAGCGGCGGCGGGTGCGGCCGGGTGCGGGGTCGCCGGTCAACTCGGCTGTCAGTGGGGGCCACTAGCGTCGCCCCCATGGAATTGCGTATCGACAGCGCCGTGTTGACCGACGCCGTGGCCTGGGCCGCACGGGTCCTGCCGGCTCGTTCTCCGATGCCCGTCCTCGGCGGCCTGCTCCTGGAGGCGACGGACGGCGGGCTGCGCGTCTCGGGGCTCGACCACGAGGCCTCGGCCCGCATCGAGGTCGAGGCCGACACGGTCGTCGAGGGCCGGGCGCTGGTCCTCGGCCGGCGACTCCTCGACATCTGCAAGGTGCTCCCCCGGGGCCGCACCGGACTCGCCGTGGAGGGCACCCGCCTCTCGGTGGCCTCCGGTGACGCGCACTTCGGTCTCTCCCTGCTGCCCCTCGACGACTACCCCGCCGCGCCCGAGATGCCCGGGGTCGTCGGCCTGGTGGACGGGGACGCCTTCGCCACCGCGGTCGGCCAGGTCGCCGTGGCGGCGGGCCGGGACGACTCGCTGCCCGTCCTCACCGGGACGAGGCTCGCCCTGGACGGCACCACGATGACGCTGGCCGCCACCGACCGCTACCGGTACGCGGTCCGCACCCTGACCTGGAAGCCCGAGGTCGACGGGGCCACGGGGGTCGTCGACGTGGTCGTCCCGACCCGCCGCCTCACCGAAATGGCCCGTTCCCTCGCCGGGGCCGGCACGGCACGCCTCGCCCTGGGCGCGGGTTCCCTCGGCTTCGAGGGCGCCGGCACCCGCACCACGACCCGGCTGCTCGACGGACGACTGCCCCGCCACGACAAGCTCTTCGCCCTCGGCGGCCCCTCCCTCGCGGTCACCGAGCGGGCCCCGCTGGCGGAGGCCGTCAAGCGGGTCGCGGTCGTGGCAGAGGGCGACGGTCCGGTCCGGTTGGCCTTCTCCCCCACGGGCCTCCACCTCCGCGCGGGCCACGAGGACGACGTGGCCTCCCAGCTCCTCCCCGCCTCCCTCACCGGTGCCGAGTCGCTGACCGTCGCCTTCAACCCGGGCTACCTCCTGGACGCGCTGGGCTCGCTGGACGCGCCCGAAGTCCACTTCCACCTCCTGGGCCCCGGTCAGCGCGCCCTGCTGACGGACGGCCCGGACGCCACCCACCGCCATCTGCTGATGTCGGTGAAGCCCTCGCCCTGAGCGGGGCGGCCGGCCCTCTGCCGCCCGGTCCCCGAAGCGCTCCCCGTGCGGGGCACCGGGGCCAGCGGCACCCCTCAGAAGCCCCCGCCGTCGAACCCGCCGCCGCCACCGAAGTCCCCGCCGCCGAATCCGCCGCCGAAGTCGTTCGACCCGAAGCCGGACGGGTCGAATTCGGCACCGGAGAAGTCGCCGCCCTGGAAGCCCTCGAAGTCGGTGCCGCCGTATTCGGAGGCGTAGGCGGGACTGGAGAGCACGGAGCCGAGCATGGTGCCCATGAGGAGGCCGGGAAGCATCCCGCCGCCGAAGTAACCGCCGGCCCAGGGGCCGTAGGCGGGGCCCGCCTCCCAGTAGGGGCGGCGCCCTGCGTCCGTGTCGACGGTGCGGGCCACGGGGTCGAGGCCGTCGTCCAGACGGGCCGCGTCGGCGGCGCAGACGGGGACCTCGCGGGGGGCACCGCCGCTCGGGGTCCAGGTCCGGTCGTCGACGGCGGGGCCGTGGCGGGGGTCGAAGAAGCACGGGGGCCGGCGCTCCGGAAGCGCTCGGGACTCCCGGCGGGCGGCGAGGACGGCGAGCGAGAAGCGCCCGTCCTCCAGGGCGCGGGTGACCTCGCGGACCTCGTGCGGGCGGGTCACCGCCCCCATGAGGGACTTGGACCGGTCGTACGAGTCGAGGGCGCGTTCGTAGTCGCCGCGCATGGCATCGTCGGCGCCGGCCTCGGCCGGGTGGAAGTCCAGGCGCTCCAGCTCTTCGCCGAAGGCGGTGATGTCCTCGTCCACGACCACCCGGAGCCGGTCGAGGGCGGCGCGCTCCTCGGCCTCCTTGCGGAGCCGGTTGCGCCGCACCACCGCGTAGGCCCCGGCGCCGCTGACGGCGAGGACCGACCCGAGGGTCACGAGCGCGGCGACGGGGACCCCGGAGTCCGCACCCGCGGAGCCCCAGGAGGCGGGGGCGGAACCCCGGAGGGTGGGCAGGGCCTGATCGGCGAAGTTGTTCAGTTCGGTGGCGGCGTCGACGCCCGGCTGGCGCACGGCGGTGACGAGGTTCTGCACGGCCTGCTCGGACATCACCGAGGGGTCGGCGCCCGCGTTGAACCCGTCGCCCAGGCGGATCGCGTACAGGCCGGTGATGCCGGTCTGGGTCCGCAGGTTCTGCAGCAGCCCTTCCGGCGGGAACTGCTCGTCCGCCGGCAGCACCGCCATGAAGAGCGGTTTGTCCGCATCCTTGATCTTCTGCGCGAGCGCGTCCGCGTCGGCCCGGGAGAGTTGATCGGCGGCGCCGGGGTCGACGTAGACCGGGCCCTGTTTGAGGGCGGCGGCCACGTCGGGGAGGCTCGTGGCCCTGGCGACCGCGAGGGGCGCCAGGGCCAGGAGCAGGAGGAGCACCAGCCCGCCGAGGGCCGACCCCCTGGACATCACCCTGGTCCTCATGAGGTGAAGCTACCCACATCGAGGTAAAAGACGCGTAATCGGACGATCTGGGGTCACTCTGCGGGGTCCACCCCGGCCCGCAGCAGACCGTAGGTGAAGGCGTCCTCCAGGGCCTGCCAGGACGCCGCGATGACGTTCTCGGCGACGCCGACCGTGGACCACTCGCCGTTGCCGTCGCTCGTGGTGACCAGGACGCGGGTCGTGGACTCGGTCCCGTGGCGCCCCTCCAGGATGCGGACCTTGTAGTCGACCAGCTCGAACTTGGCGAGCTGCGGGTAGATCCGCTCCAGCGCCACCCGCATCGCCCGGTCCAGGGCGTTGACCGGACCGTTGCCCTCCGCCGTGGCGACGATCCGCTCGCCCTTGGCCCACAGCTTGACGGTGGCCTCGTTGGCGTGGGTGCCGTCCGGGCGGTCCTCGACGATCGCGCGCCAGGACTCCGTGCGGAAGTAACGGCGGGCCCGCCCCTCGGCCTCCTCGCGGAGCAACAGCTCGAAGGAGGCGTCCGCGGCCTCGTAGGTGTAGCCCTTGAGCTCGCGCTCCTTGACCCGTTCCACCACCCGGCCGATGAGTTCCCGGTCGTCGCCCAGGTCGACGCCGAGCTCCTTGCCCTTGAGCTCGATGGAGGCACGGCCGGCCATGTCGGAGACGAGCATCCGCATGGTGTTGCCGACCAGCTCGGGATCGATGTGCTGGTAGAGGTCGGGGTCGACCTTGATCGCGGAGGCGTGCAGACCGGCCTTGTGGGCGAAGGCGGAGACGCCGACGTACGGCTGGTGGGTGGAGGGGGTCAGGTTGACGACCTCGGCGATCGCGTGGGAGATCCGGGTCATCTCCGCGAGGGCGCCCTCGGGCAGCACCTTCTTGCCGTACTTGAGTTCGAGGGCCGCGACGACGGGGAAGAGGTTGGCGTTGCCGACCCGCTCTCCGTAGCCGTTGGCGGTGCACTGGACGTGGGTGGCGCCCGCGTCGACGGCGGCGAGGGTGTTGGCGACGGCACAGCCCGTGTCGTCCTGGGCGTGGATGCCGAGGCGGGCGCCGGTGTCGGCGATGACGGTCGAGACGACCGCCTGAACCTGGGCCGGAAGCATGCCGCCGTTGGTGTCGCAGAGGATGACGACGTCGGCCCCGGCCTCGTGCGCGGCGCGGACCACCGCCTTGGCGTAGTCCGGGTTCGCCTTGTAGCCGTCGAAGAAGTGCTCGCAGTCGACGAAGACCCGGCGCCCCTGGGAGGTCAGGTGGGAGACGGTGTCCCGGACCATCTCCAGGTTCTCGTCGAGGGTGGTCCGCAGGGCGAGTTCCACGTGCCGGTCGTGCGACTTGGCGACGAGCGTGATCACCGGGGCACCGGAGTCGAGGAGGGCCTTGACCTGCGGGTCCTCGGCGGCCTTGCCGCCCGCCCGACGGGTGGCGCCGAAGGCGACGAGTTGCGCGTTCTTGAACGCGATCTCCTGCCGGGCGCGGGCGAAGAACTCCGTGTCGCGCGGGTTGGCGCCGGGCCAGCCGCCCTCGATGAAGCCCACGCCGAACTCGTCGAGGTGCCGGGCGATGGTCAGCTTGTCCGCGACGGTGAGGTTGATGCCTTCACGCTGCGCCCCGTCGCGCAGCGTCGTGTCGAAGACGTGGAAGCTGTCGTCGGGGCGGGGGCCCTCGGCGTTCTCCGTGGTCATGGCTGTGATGACTCCTGTCGGATGTGGGTCCGGAAGGTATGGATCCACTTGCCCCCATTCTCACGCGCCGTCCGCTTCCGGCGCGGGTGGGGCCGGAAAACGAAAAAACCCCTCGCGGGTGCGAGAGGTCTGCGCGCGGGTCTGGGGCACGGCGTCCACTGCCGCGGGGTTGTTCCGCGGATCAGTGGCCACTGCGGACCGGCGCGCTGCTGCCGATAATCATCGTGGTAGCGAGCACGCCGGAAGTCTGTCACAGGTCGGACGCGACCGGGACGACGGTCTCACGATACGGGCAGACGGTCTCGCCCCCGGCCGACCGGATCGCGGCCCGGGACGCCCACCCGGGACAGGTCGGCGTCCCGGGTCTCCCGCATCGCGAGGTAGACGACCAGGGATACGGCGGAGCAACCCGCCACGTACCAGAAGAATCCCGACTCGACCCCGGCGTCCTTGAACCAGAGGGCCACGTACTCGGCGGTGCCGCCGAAGAGGGCGTTGGCGATCGCGTACGGGAGGGCCACGCCGAGGGCGCGGACGCCGGTCGGGAAGAGCTCGGCCTTCACGCAGGCGTTGATCGAGGTGTAGCCGGTGACGACGACGAGGGCGAGGAGGGAGAGGCCGAGGGCCGGCCAGAAGGAGCCCGCGTGCCGCAGCATCGTCATGATCGGCACGGTGAGGAGGGTCGAGCCGGCCCCGAAGGCCACGAGGAGCGGACGGCGGCCGATCCGGTCGGAGAGCCGGCCGGCGAGCGGCTGGAGGCAGGCGAAGACGGCCAGGGCGCAGAAGGAGACCAGGGTCGCGGTCTGCTTCGGGAGCCCGGCGGAGTTCGCGAGGTACCTGGTGAGGTAGGTGGTGTACGTGTAGTACGCCACGGTCCCGCCCATGGTGAGCGCGACGACGAGGAAGGCCTCCCGCCGGTGCGCCCACAGCTCCCGGAGGGTGCCCCGTCGACCGGGAGCGACGCCGTGCCCGGTGGCCTCCTCGTACACCTCGGTCTCCAGCATGGTGCGGCGCAGGTGGAAGACGACGGCGGCGCCGAGGGCTCCGACCGCGAACGGGACGCGCCAGCCCCAGGAGTGCAGGGCCCCGTCGGACAGGATGTGCTGCAGGGCCAGCAGCAGGCCGAGCCCGAAGAGCTGGCCGACGGTCATCGACACGTACTGGAAGCTGGACGCGAAGCCCCGGTGGCGCGGCGCGGACGCCTCGGTGAGGTAGGTCGCACTGGCCGCGTACTCGCCGCCGACGGAGAGGCCCTGGAGGAGGCGGGCGACCAGGAGGACGGCGGCGCCGCCGTAGCCCGCGACGGCGTAGGTCGGCGCGGCGGCGATCAGGACGGCGGAGGCCGACATCAGGGTGACGGTCAGGGTGAGCGCCGTCTTGCGCCCCTTCCGGTCGCCGACCCGGCCGAGGAGCCAACCGCCGACGGGGCGCATGAAGAAGCCGACGGCGAAGATGCCGGCGGTGTTCATGAGCTTGGCGGTTTCGTTTCCCTCGGGGAAGAAGGCGCCCGCGAAGTAGGGGGCGAAGCTGGCGTAGACGAACCAGTCGAACCACTCGACCGCATTGCCCGCGGAGCCGGCCCAGATCTTCTTCCCGTGCTCTCGTCCCATGGGCAGGACGGTGCCGGACCGCTTCCGCGGGCCACAAGGCCGTGCCGGCAACGATCGGGAGTACTTGCGTGCCTTATGGTCGCGAGAGCAGCGTTTCGGCGATGAACTCGCCCACGTGGTCGAGGACTTGGTCCCTTCCGGTGCCCGGGATGCCGACGGCGACGTGCACGCTGAAACCGTCGAGCAGCGCGCGCATCCGGGTGGCGAAGCGGTCGGGGTCGACCGCCCGGAACTCCCCCCGGGACACCCCTTCGGCGAGGATCGCGACGAGGTCCCGGTGCCAGGCCCCTTCGATGGCGGCCTGCCGGGCGCGGGCGTCGCCGTCGGCGTTCTGGGACCGGTTCCAGACCTCCAGCCAGAGCGTCCAGTGCGGATCGCGGGGCCCTCGGGGCACGTACACGTCGACGTAGCCGTCGAGCCGGTCCCGCGCCGTCCCGGGACGGGACAGCAGGGCGCTCCGCTCGGCACCGAGTCGCCCCTCGCTCCACTCCAGGGTCTGCAGCAGCAGCTCGTCCTTGGTGCGGAAGTAGTACAGCAGGTGCCCGCTGCTCATCCCCACCTGCCGGCCCAGGCCGGCCATGGTGAGCCCGTCGAGCCCGCGCTCGGCGATGGTGTCCATGGCCGCGGCGAGCACGTCCTCCCGGGGCGGGGCGGCCTGGTGGCGACGGCGGGGGTGGGACCGCGGGCTGCTGCTCTGACTCACCCGTATGTTCTACCCCACCCCGCCGTCGCGCTCAGACCCGCGGCTGCTGCTGCGTGATGCAGTGGATGCCGCCGCCGCCCGCGAAGATCGTGCGGGCGTCGACCAGGACGACCTCGCGCTCCGGGAAGAGGCGGCGGAAGATCTCGGCGGCCAGCTCGTCGTGGGGGTCGTCGAAGGCGCACAGGACGACGCCGCCGTTGCACAGGTAGTGGTTGATGTACGAGTAGTCGACCCAGTCGCCCTCCTCGTCCTTGAGCACGGTCGGCGCCGGGACCTCGACGACCTCCAGCGGCCGGCCCTGGGCATCGGTCTGGCCGCGCAGGATGTTCACGTACATCCGGGAGCGCTCGTAGTCGGGGTGGGTCGGGTCCTGCTGGCTGTGGACCAGGACGGTGCCGGGACGGGCGAAGGCGGCGACGATGTCGACGTGGCCCTGGGTGCCGTAGAGGCCGTAGTCACCGGCGAGGCCGTGCGGGAGCCAGATCGCCTTGGTCGTGCCGAGCCGGGCGTGGACCTCCTCCTCGACCTGCTCGCGCGTCCACTCGGGGTTGCGGCCGGCACCGAGCTGGACGGTGTCGGTCAACAGCACCGTGCCCTCGCCGTCGACGTGGATCGCACCTCCCTCGTTCACCAGCGGGGAGGACAGCACGGGGACCCCCGCGACGTCCGCGACGTGCCGGGCGATCTTGGAGTCGTGCTCCCAGCGGGCCCAGTCCTGGGCGCCCCAGCCGTTGAAGACCCAGTCCACCGCGGCGAGTTCGGTGCCGTCCGTGACGAAGGTCGGCCCGATGTCCCGCATCCAGGCGTCGTCGAGCTCGCGCTCCACGAGGTCGACGTCGGCGCCGAGGAGTTCCCGGGCCGACGCGGCGTCGCCGGGGGCGACGACCATCGTCACGGGCTCGAAGCGCCGGACGGCACGGGCCACCGCCGCCCAGGCCGCACGGGCCCCGGTGAGCTCCTCCTCGTCGGTGAAGGTGGGGTTGGGGCTGGGCCAGGCCATCCAGGTGCGCTCGTGCGGCGTCCATTCGGCGGGCATGCGGAAGGTCATGGGTCACGTCCTAGAGGAAGTAGAGGCGGTTGAGGGAGATGGACTCGGCCGCCTCGGAGCGGATCGGGGAACCGTCGAGCGAGACGAGGCCCGTCCGGCCGTCGACCTGCACGTCACCGACGCGGGAGTTGAGCCGCAGGTCGGCGGGGCCGATGCCGCGCGTGCCGCGCACCGCGACCCGGCGGCGACGGGTCGGCATGGCGTCGGATCCGAGGTCGACGGCGGCCTGGGCGACGAAGGCGACGGAGATGTCGGCGGCCGTGGCCCCGTGGGCACCGAACTGCGGCCCGAGGACGAGCGGCTCGCAGGTGTCGGTGGCGGCGTTCGGATCGCCCACGACCCCGTACGCGGGGAAGCCGGACTTCAGCACCAGTTGCGGCTTGGCACCGAAGAACTCCGGCCGCCACAGCACGACGTCGGCGAGCTTCCCGACCTCGATCGAACCGATCTCGTGGGCGAGGCCGTGGGCGATCGCCGGGTTGATGGTGAGCTTGGCCATGTAGCGCAGGACGCGCGCGTTGTCGTCGTGCGCGCCGTCGCCCTCCAGCGGGCCCAGTTCGGCCTTCATCTTCCCGGCCATGGCGAAGGTCCGGCGTACGGTCTCGCCGGCCCTCCCCATCCCCTGCGCGTCGGAGGAGGTGATCCCGATCGCACCGAGGTCGTGCAGGACGTCCTCCGCGCCCATCGTCCCGGCCCGGATCCGGTCGCGCGCCATCGCCGCGTCACCGGGCAGGTCGGTCTTCAGGTCGTGGACGGAGACGATCATCCCGTAGTGCTCGGCGACCGCGTCGCGGCCGAAGGGCAGGGTCGGGTTGGTGGAGGAGCCGATGACGTTCGGCACGCCCGCCATCTTCAGGACGTTGGGGACGTGTCCGCCGCCGCAGCCCTCGATGTGGAAGGCGTGGATCGTACGGCCCTCCAGGACGCGGAGGGTGTCCTCCACGGAGAGGCACTCGTTCAGGCCGTCGCTGTGCAGCGCCACCTGGACGTCGTGCTCCTCGGCCACCCTGAGGGCCGTGTCCAGGGCACGGGTGTGGGCGCCCATGTCCTCGTGGACCTTAAAGCCGGACGCGCCGCCCTCGGCGAGCGCCTCGACGAGGGGGGCCGGGTCCGAGGACGAACCCCGGGCGAGGAAGCCGATGTTGACCGGCCATGCGTCGAAGGCGTTGAAGGCGTGCTTGAGGGCCCAGGGCGAGTTGACGCCCACGCCCCACACCGGGCCGAACTCCTGGCCGATGACCGTGGTGACGCCGCTCGCGAGCGAGGCCTCCATGATCCGGGGGGAGAGCAGGTGGACGTGGGTGTCGACGGCTCCCGCGGTGGCGATGAGGCCCTCGCCGGAGACGATGGAGGTGCCGGTGCCGACGACCACGTCGACGCCGTCGAGGGTGTCGGGGTTGCCGGCGCGCCCGATGGCGTGGATGCGGCCCTCGCGGATGCCGATGGAGACCTTGCGGATGCCCTGCACGGCGTCGATCACCAGGACGTTGCTGATGACGACGTCACAGGTCTCGCGGACGGCGGCGGCCTTGAGGTGGAGCCCGTCGCGGGCGGTCTTGCCGAAGCCCGCGAGGAACTCGTCGCCGGGCTTCTGCGAGTCCGACTCGACCCGGACGACGAGCCCGGAGTCGCCCAGGACGACGCGGTCGCCGGCGCGGGGGCCGTGCACGGAGGCGTACTCGTAGGGGTCCATCAGTCGTCCTCGATTCCCAGGTAGCCGCACGCCCGCGCCCTGCGCAGGGCTTCTTCCTTCGCGCCGGGCGCGTCCAGCGGGCCGTCGACCAGGCCCGCGAAGCCGATGGCGACGCGGGCGCCGCCGATCGGCAGGAGTCCCACCTCGGCCTCGCCGCCCGGGTCGAAGCGGAAGGAGGCGCCGGCCGGGATGGCCAGGCGCATGCCGTAGGCGGCGGCACGGTCGAAATCGAGGCGCGGGTTCGCCTCGAAGAAGTGGAAGTGCGAGGTCACGCTGACGGGCACGGTGGCGGTGTTCCGCACGCTCAGCCGGACGGCGGGTTCCGGTTCGGGGTGCTCGGGTCCGGGCAGCAGTGCGCCCGGCGCCCCGTCCCCCAGGGCGCCTCCGCCGATCGGGTCGGAGACGACCGCGAGTCGCGAGCCGTCGTCGAAGACGGCTTCGACGTGGACCTCGGTGACCACGTCGGCGACGCCGGGCAGGACGTCGTCGGGGCCGAGGACGGAGCGGGCCGCCTCGATGGCCTCGGCGAGTCGCTTGCCGTCGCGGGCCGCCTCGCAGACGGTGTCCGCGATGAGTGCGGTCGCCTCGGGGACGTTGAGCCGCAGGCCGCGGGCCCGTCGGGCGCGGGCGAGCTCGGCGGCACCGAAGAGGAGCAGCCGGTCGCGTTCCGTGGGGGTCAGTCTCACTCCCCAAACACCTCCTGCAATTGCGACACGTTTGAGCGACACTCTAAATGTTAGGACGTGAGCTTCCAAGCATTGACGTCACCGACGGGCTTAGGTCACATTGAGCGCCGCTCTAAAAAGTTCCGCCAGCCCCTGCAGGGAGTCCTCATGCCGATAGAACAGCGCGGAGTCGACACCATCCCCGAGGCCGAACGCACCAGCGGCCCCCGCGACCTCATCTCGATCCTGCTCGGATCGAACCTGTGCCTGGGGGTGATCGTCTTCGGCTGGCTGCCGGTCTCCTTCGGCCTCGGTTTCTGGGCCTCGGTCACCTCCGTCGTCGCCGGCACCCTCGTCGGAGTCGCCGTCACCGCCCCGCTGGCGCTCATCTCGCTCCGCACCGCGACCAACCTCTCCACCTCCTCCGGAGCCTTCTTCGGCGTCCGCGGCCGACTCGTCGGCTCGGTGGTCGGTCTGCTGCTCTCCCTGGGCTACACCGCCCTGACCCTCTGGATCGGCGGCGACGTCATGGTGGGCACCCTGGCGCGCCTGGTCGGGCTGCCGACCGGCGACGCCGTCCACACGCTCGTCTACGCGTTCCTCGCCGCCTGCACCGTGGTGGGCGCGGTGTACGGCTACCGGCTGCTGCTCCGGCTCAGCAAGGCGCTCGCCCTCGGCATGACGGTGCTCCTCGCCATCGGTCTGATCGCCTACGCGGGGGACTTCACCACGGCGGCGGTGCCGGAGACCCCGTACCTGTTGGACTCCTTCTGGCCGACCTGGCTGCTCTCCGCCGTGGCCGCGGGCCTCAGCGGGCCGGTCGCCTTCATCACCCTGCTCGGCGACTACACCCGCTACGTCTCCCCGGAACGGCACGCCCCCCGGACCGTGTGGCGGGCCACCTGCCTGGGCCTGGTCGTGGGCCTGCTCGTCCCGCAGCTCTTCGGCACCTTCACCGCCCTGGCGGCCCGCGGCGGCCTCGACTACGCGGGCCCGCTCGTGGCCGCGTCCCCGGCCTGGTACCTCGTGCCGCTGCTGATCGCAGCCACCGCCGGCTCCGTCGGCAACGCCGGCCTGATGCTGTACTCCATGGGCCTGGACCTCGACGCGATCCTGCCGAAGGCCACCCGTGCGCGGGCCACCCTGGTGGTCGCCGCCGTGGCGACGGCCTTCGTCTTCCTCGGCCACTTCGCCTCGGACGCCCAGACGGCGATGACCTCGTTCGTCCTGCTGCTCACCGCGATCGGCACCCCGTGGGCGGTGATCACCCTGATCGGGCACGCACGCTGCCGGGGCAGTTACGACCCGGAGGCGCTCCAGGTCTTCAACAACCGTTCCCGCGGCGGGATCTACTGGTTCTCGGCGGGCTGGCACCCGCGCGCCACGGCCTCCTGGGCCATCGGCGCACTGGTCGGCCTGGCCGCGGTGTCGACCCCGCTCTACGAGGGGCCGCTGCTCGCCCTGACCGGCGGGATCGACTGCAGCTTCGTGCTCTCGGGCATCGTCGGCGGCGCGCTGTACGCCGCCCTGACGCCGAGCGGCGCCGGCGCGGCGGCGGCGCCGGCCGCGGAGCCCGTGGCCGCGGCGGAGGTGCAGACCCCGGCCCGGAGCTGAACGCCCCTCCCCGGGCCGCGGCCGGCCCCGGACACGGGGAAGGGGCCTCCCGGAAGCCCGGGTCGCGAACCGACCCGGATCCAGCAGGCCCCGTTGCCTCCGCCTCCGCCGGTACCGAACGGCGGAGGCACGCGGCTCCTAGCCCAGTTCGTGCATCCAGCCGTGGACGTCCTCGGCCTTGCCCGTCTGGATGGCGAGCAGCGCCTCGCGCAGCTTCATCGTGACCTCGCCGGGCTGGCCGCCCGACTGCTGCCACTCGCCCCGGGCCGACTTGACGGTGCCGACCGGGGTGATGACGGCCGCGGTGCCACAGGCGAAGACCTCGGTGAGGGTGCCGTTCTCGGTGTCGGCCTGCCACTGGTCGATGGAGACGCGGGCCTCCTCGGACTCGTAGCCGAGGTCCGCGGCGACCTTGAGGAGCGAGTCGCGGGTGATGCCCGCGAGCAGCGAACCGGTGAGGGTCGGCGTGACGATCTTGTTGCCGTAGACGAAGTACAGGTTCATGCCGCCGAGTTCCTCGACCCACTTGTGCTCGACCGCGTCGAGGTAGCAGACCTGGTCACAGCCCTTGGCCGCCGCCTCGGCCTGCGCGAGCAGGGAGGCCGCGTAGTTGCCGCCGGTCTTGGCGTCGCCCACGCCGCCGGGGACGGCGCGGACGCGGTCCTCGGAGGCCCAGATGGAGACCGGCTTGACGCCGCCGGGGAAGTACGGGCCGGCGGGCGAGGCGATGACGACGAAGAGGTACTCGTTGGCCGGGCGGACGCCGAGGCCGACCTCGGTGGCGATCATGAACGGGCGCAGGTAGAGCGAGTCCTCGCCGCCGTGCGCCGGAACCCACGCCTCGTCCTGCCGGACGAGGACGTCACAGGCCTCGACGAAGGTCTCGACCGGCAGCTCGGGCATGCCGAGGCGGTGGGCCGAGGCCTGGAAGCGGCGGCCGTTGGCGTCGGGGCGGAAGGTGGCGACCGATCCGTCGGGGCGACGGTAGGCCTTCAGGCCCTCGAAGATCTCCTGCGCGTAGTGCAGGACGTTCGTCGCCGGGTCCAGGGAGAGCGGACCGTAGGGCACGAGCTGGGCGTCGTGCCATCCCCGGCCCTCGGTCCACCGGATGGTGACCATGTGGTCGGTGAAGTGGCGGCCGAATCCCGGGTTGGCCAGGATCGCCTCGCGCTCCGCGGCGGACAGCGGGCTGGAGGAGGGCTTGAGCTCGATCGTGGGCGTCGTCATGAGTGCGTGTCCTTCACCGGTTGTGTGGAGAGGACCGCGCGCGTACGCCGACGTCGGAGACTGCCGTCCCCGACGAAGCGGCGTCCGGGCATGCCCGTGTGCCGCGGCCCCACGTTCGATTATCGCTCGCGGGGACCGGTGCGGGAAACGGGTGAGCGCGGTCCGGGATTCTGTGGAGTGCGTCCCGGGACCGCGTGGAGGACGGCCGCCGGGCGCTGGTGCGACCCGGCGGCTGCTGTCGTGTGTCAGTCGGCGCGGGTCAGCTCGCTACTCGCGCGGCGAGCGCGTCGCCGATCTGGTCCGTCGTGCGGGCCAGATCGCCGCGCTCGGTGAGGTCGGTCGCGACGGCCTCTTCGACCCGGGCGGCCTCGGCCTCGTAGCCGAGGTGACGGAGCAGGAGGGCGACGGAGAGGACGGTGGCCGTGGGGTCGGCCTTGCCCTGGCCCGCGATGTCCGGCGCGGAGCCGTGCACCGGCTCGAACATCGAGGGGAACGCGCCGCTCGGGTTGATGTTGCCGGAGGCGGCGACGCCGATGCCGCCCGAGACGGCCGCGGCGAGGTCGGTGATGATGTCGCCGAAGAGGTTGTCGGTGACGATCACGTCGAAGCGGGCCGGGTCCGTGACGAGGAAGATCGTCGCGGCGTCGACGTGCAGGTAGTCGGTGGTGACCTCGGGGTACTCGGCGGCCACCTTGGCGAAGGTGTTCGTCCAGAGGTGACCGGCGAAGGTCAGCACGTTGTTCTTGTGGACCAGCGTCAGCTTCTTGCGCGGACGGGCCTGGGCACGGGCGAAGGCGTCCCGGACCACGCGCTCGACGCCGAAGGCGGTGTTGACCGAGACCTCGGTGGCGACCTCGTGCGGGGTGCCGGTGCGGATGGTGCCGCCGTTGCCCGTGTACGGCCCCTCGGTGCCCTCGCGGACCACCACGAAGTCGATCGCGGGCTGCCCGGCGAGCGGAGTGGCGACACCGGGGAGGAGCTTCGAGGGACGCAGGTTGACGTGGTGGTCGAAGGCGAAGCGGAGCTTCAGCAGGAAGCCCCGCTCCAGGACGCCGGAGGGGACCGACGGGTCGCCGATGGCGCCCAACAGGATGGCGTCGTGCTTCTTGAGGGAGTCGAGGTCGGCGTCGGTGAGGGTCTCACCGGTGGCGTGGTAGCGCTTGGCGCCGAAGTCGTACTCCTGGGTCTCCAGCTTCACGTCCTGGGGAAGGACGGCCGCGAGGACCTTGAGGCCCTGGGCCACGACCTCCTGGCCGATGCCGTCGCCGGGGATGACTGCGAGATTGATGCTGTGAGACATGTCGGCACCCTACTCTTCGTCCCATCGTCTGACATGCTCCGTCCGCCATGTGGACGAAGCGCCATGTCGGGAACGGGTCAGCGGCCGGTGGAGCCGCCGTTGTCACGGCGGTCGAGGGCGCGCTGGAGGGCGGCGGCGGCGTTCTGGCGAGCCTCGTCGCTGGGACGGTGGGCGGAGTGGCGGACGCGGCGGGCGGTCTGAGAGGCCATGGGGGATCGACTCCTTGAGATCAGTGGTGATCCGGGCGTGCGGAGATCAGTGATGATCGAAGGTGCCGGAAGGGGCGGGGAGCGCCGTCGCAGGGGTTGCCTGCACGGGACGTTGCGCTCTCGACCGCCCTTCGCTCGATGGAGCGAGACGTTCGGCTTCTACAAAGCTAGGGCAGGCACCCTCATCTGTCTCCACAATTACTCGGACTTCCTACTATCTGAGACGGCGATCGGCCCGCCCGCCCCCGCAGCTCGCGGATGAGCGCCCGCACGGCACGGGATTTCGCCAGCTCAGGAGTGGTGACGTAGCCGACGGAGCGGGTCGGCCGCGCCGCCCCGAGATCGGTGACCTCCACCGAGGGCGGTGCTCCGACCAGGGACAGTTCCGGCATCACGGCCATCCCGAAACCGCTGCTCACCATCGAGAGCACCGCCCCGTCGTCCTCGGCCTCCACCGTCGCCGCCGGCAGCCACTCCTGGGCGGCCCACCACTCCCGGGTGTACGAGGTGCAGTTCTCCGCCCAGTCGACCAGCGGCAGCGAGCGCGGCGCCGGGTGTCCGGCCGGGTGGACGAGTGCGTACCCCTCGTCGAGGAGGACGCCTCCGACCAGTTCGGACGGAACCGGCGCACCGGCGCCGAGGGTCGCGATGCCGATGTCCGCCCGGCCGTCCAGGACTTCGCCCGCGGCGCCCGCCCCCACCTCCCGCACGATCCGGACCTCCGGCACCAGCCCCGGATGGCGGGACGTCAGGCGCTCCAGGGCGCCCGGCAGCAGATGGAGCGCCGCACTGCGGAAGGCGACGATCCGCAGCGGGCCCGCGACGGCTTCGCCCCCGGCGCCCCGCACCTCCACCCCCATCACCTCCAGCAGGCGCAGCACCCGCCGGGCGTGGGCCAGGGCCCGCTCGCCGGCAGCGGTGGGCACGGCGCCGTTCCGTCCGCGCTCGAAGAGGACGGCACCGAGCTTGCGCTCGCTCGTCCGCACCGAATGGGAGACGGCGGACTGGGTCATGCCGAGGGCGACGGCGGCGGCCGAGAAGCCGCCCGTGCGGCCGACGGCAACGAGGATCCGCAGTTCGCGCGGTGCGAGATCGGTCATGGAGCACTCCCCACCTGGGCACATGAGCAACTTTCATGGAACGGCCGGTTCCATGAAAGCAGGCCCCTGCCCGACCACCGGATTCCTCCCTACGGTCTGCGGCATGACGAACGACACCATGATCACCGTCCAGCAGACCGCCCGCCCCACCGGCTTCCCCACCCCGGCCCACTTCGCCTTCGTCGAGTCTCCGGTGCCCTCCCCGGAACCGGGCACCGCGCTCGTCGAGAACCTGCAGTGGTCCGTGGACCCGTACCACCGCGAGGCGATGGACGGCGACGAACTGTGGACCCTGAACTCCCCCATGGAGGGTCGCACCCTGGGGCGGGTGCTGGACTCCCGCGCCCCGGCGCTGCGCCCCGGGGACCTCGTGCTGCACCGCAAGGGCTGGCGCACCCACGCCCTGGTCGAACCGGGCGGGACGCGCCCGGTCCCGGACTTCGGCCCCGGGGTGCCGCTCGCCGCGCATCTGAGCCTGCTGGGCGGTACGGGCCTGTCGGCCTATGTGGGCCTGACCCGGATCGCACGACTCCAGCCCGGCGAGGACCTCTTCGTGTCGGCGGCCGCGGGCGGGGTGGGCACGGCGGCGGGGCGGCTGGCCCGCCTGCTCGGTGCGGGCCGACTGGTCGGCAGCGCGGGCTCGGCCGGCAAGGTGGCGCACCTGACGGAGCGGGTGGGCTTCGACGCGGCCTTCGACTACCACGAGGGGCCGGTGGCGGAGCTGCTGTCGAGGGCCGCACCGGAGGGGATCGACGCGGCCCTCGACGGGGTGGGCGGTGCGCACCTGGAGGCCGCGATCGCCTCGCTGCGCGAGCACGGCCGGATCGCCTGGGTCGGCGCGGTGGGCCAGTACCACTCGCCGTCCGCTCCCCCGCCGGCCCCGCGGAACCTCTTCGACCTGGTCGGCAAGAGCATCCGGCTCGAGGGCTTCCTGGTCCGCAACCACACGGACGCCCTGGAGGAGTTGTACGACCTCGCCGTCCCGCAACTGCGGAGCGGGGCGCTGCCGCTGGACGTGACGGTGGTGGAGGGCTTCGAGCACATCGTGGACGCCTTCCTGGGGATGCTGCGCGGGGAGAACCTCGGAAAGATGCTGGTAGCCGCCTGAACGCCCCCTGCGGACGATTCGCTCACCCCCGTCACTACCTAGATTGCTTTCCTATCTAGCTAGTGATGAGATGCACGCATGGCCGCAGATCGCAGACCCAGCTGGCTCAAGGGCGTCCTCGACCTGCTCGTCCTCTCCTGCCTGACCGACGGCGAGAGCTACGGGTACGAGATCGCGAAGGCGCTCGCCGGTGCGGGCCTGGGCGAGATCAAGGGCGGGACGCTCTATCCCGTGCTGAACCGCCTGGAGCAGGCCGGTCTGGTGGAGGCCGAGTTCCGCGCCGCCGAGCGCGGCCCGGGACGCCGCTACTACCGGCTGACCGCGCCGGGCCGGGCCCATCTGGCGGCCGAGAGCGAGGCCTGGACGGAGTTCCACCGGGCCGTACGAGCGCAACTGCACGCAGGGGGAACCGCACCATGACCACCGACGCCTACTTCTCCGAACTGGCGGACGCACTGCGCGCCGCCGGCGTACCGGAGGCGCAGACCTCCTCGACCGTCGAGGACCTGCGGGCCCATCTCGCGGAGACCGGCACCGCCCCGGAGGAGGAGTTCGGGCCGGCCGCGTCCTTCGCCGCGCGGCTCGGCGGGCTCGCGCCGGAGCCCGCCGAGCCGGACGACCGCGCCGAGTCCTGGACCTGGACCGCCGACCTCTTCAACGACCGCAGGATGCTGGCCGTGCACGGCGCCCAGGGATGGGAGGTGGAGTCGCTCGATGCGCTCGGCCGCTTCGTCTGCCGCCGGGCGCCCGGCGTGGCCCTCACCTGGGAGTACCGTCGCGAAGTGATCAAGGGCGGAGGGCGCACCCGGGCGTTGGGCGAACTGGAGCCGGAAGGCTGGGAGTTGTGCGGAGAGTGGCTGGTGTACGGCTACTTCAAGCGCCCGCGGGCCGCGAGCGCCGGGCCGGCCGGGAACCTGGCGAGCCCACCCGCACGTCCGCACGGGTGGCTGTTCCTCAGCCGACGGGGCAAGGTCGCGCTCGCGATCTGGGCGGTGGCGGCGCTCGCGCTGCTCGGAGCGTCACTGACGGGGCTCGGGCTGCCGGGGTACGCGATCGCGCTCTTCGGGGTGGGCTGGGCCGCCTCCGCCACGTACACGGCGAGGCTGGAGACCGGCAAGGGGTACGTGCAGCAGGGGCGCCGACACCCCTGAGGCAGCGTCACATCACGTCGCCGTCCCGCCAGTCGAAGAGCAGCGGGACGGCGGTGTCGGGCAGGGGCCGACCGGCGGCCGGGCGCAGCAGCACGTACCCCTCCTCCTCGGCGAGGCGGACGATCCCGTCCGGCCCGAGGGCTTCGAGGCGCCCCTCCCAGACCTGCCAGCCGCGGGTCCGGTAGAGCGCGGCCCCGTCGTCCGAGGCGCCGAGCGCCCCGAAGGCGTAGGCCCCGTCGATCGCCCGCTCCAGCTCGGCCATCACGGCACCGCCGAGCCCCCGCCTCCTGAGGTCGCCGCGGACGGCGACCCCTTCCACGTATCCGACCCGGTGCGAGCGTCCCCGGTGGAGCGCCCGGCGCTGCACCAGGGCGCCGTGGGCGGCGATGCCCCGCTCGTCCTCGATCCAGGCGTGCAGGCCGCCGAGGGTGTGGTCCCAGTCCTCGTCGGAGAAGTCCCCCTCGAAGGCGACGTCGAGCATCCTGCGCACGGAGCGGAGCCTGGCGGAGCCGAGCTCATGGGTGGGTGCGGTCCTGACCGTCATGGCACCACCCTGCCACGGACAACTAACCCCTGAAAAGCCATTGACAGGTTAAACCTCCACCCCCTTGACTCTCCCTGTAACCATTCAACGCACCTTAAGAGGTTAGAACGATGCTCGTGCTGCCGATCCACCACCGCACCGCCACCGTCCGGGGACACGAGATCGCCTACCGCGAGGCCGGCCCGGTCGACGCACCGGCCCTTCTGCTCCTGCACGGCTTCCCCACCAGCTCGCGCATGTTCCGCGACCTGATGCCGCTGCTCGCCGACCGGTACCGCCTGGTCGCCCCCGACCACCTGGGCTTCGGTCGCAGCGCAGCCCCCTCGGCCGCCGCATTCGACTACACCTTCGCCGAACTCGCCGCGATCACTGCGGAGTTCACCGAGGCCGTCGGACTGGACCGATTCGCCCTCTACGTCCAGGACTACGGCGCCCCCCTCGGCCTCCGCCTCGCCCTCGCCCACCCCGACCGCATCACCGCGATCGTCAGCCAGAACGGCAACGCCTACGAGGAGGGCCTCGGCGCCGAGGCCTGGGCACCGGTCCTCGCCCTCGTCCGGGAACGCACCCCCGAGACCGAGGAGCCGGTCCGCGCCCTCCGCTCCCTCGACGGCATCAGATGGCAGTACGAGACGGGCGTCCCCGCCGCGTACCGGGACCTGATCGACCCGGACTCCTGGCACCACGACGCCGCCCTGATGGCCCGCGAGGGACAGGACGCCGTCCAGCTGGACCTGATCGCCGACTACGGCTCCAACCTCACGCTCTACCCCGCCTTCCAGGAGTACTTCCGCACGTCCCGGGTCCCGCTCCTCGCCGTCTGGGGAGAGGGCGACCGGGTCTTCGTGCCGGCGGGCGCCGAAGCCTTCCGCCGCGACCTCCCGGACGCCGAGGTCCACCTCCTGCCCACCGGCCACTTCGCCCTGGAGACCCATGCGCCGACGATCGCCGCGCTCATCGACGACTTCCTGGGGCGCCGTGCGGTCCGGGGGGAATGAGAACCGCCCCCGTCCTCGATTGGGGGACCGAGGAGGGGGGCGGTGATCAGGGGGAGCTACGGCATCAGCCCATGTGCGGGTAGCCGTACTCGGTCGGCGGGACCAGCGTCTCCTTGATGGCGCGGGTCAGCGTCCAGCGCATCAGGTTCTGCGGGGCGCCCGCCTTGTCGTTCGTGCCCGAGGCACGGCCGCCGCCGAAGGGCTGCTGGCCGACGACGGCGCCGGTCGACTTGTCGTTGATGTAGAAGTTGCCCGCGGCGAAGCGGAGCTTCTCCATCGTGTACGCGGCGGCGGCGCGGTCACCGGAGATGACCGAGCCGGTCAGGGCGTAGTCGGAGACCGACTCCATCTGGGTCAGCATGGCGTCGTACTGGTCGTCCTCGTAGACGTGGACCGCGAGGATCGGGCCGAAGTACTCGGCCTTGAAGACCTCGTTCTCCGGGTCGGTGCACTCGATGACGGTCGGACGGACGAAGTAGCCCACCGAGTCGTCGTAGCTGCCGCCGGCGATGATCGTGCAGCTCGGGTCGGCTGCGGCACGGTCGATCGCCGCCTTGTTCTTGGCGAACGAACGCTCGTCGATGACGGCGCCGATGAAGTTCGACAGATCGGTGACGTCACCCATGGCGATGCCGTCGACCTCGGCCGCGAACTCCTCCTTGAAACCGTCGTTCCAGAGGGAGGCCGGGATGTAGGCGCGCGAGGAAGCGGAGCACTTCTGGCCCTGGAACTCGAAGGAGCCACGGGTCAGCGCGGTCTTCAGGACGGCACGGTCGGCGCTGGGGTGGGCGACGACGAAGTCCTTGCCGCCGGTCTCGCCGACGATCCGCGGGTAGGAGCGGTACTTCTCGATGTTGGTGCCGACCGTCTTCCACAGGTGCTGGAAGGTCTTGGTCGAGCCGGTGAAGTGGATGCCGGCCAGGTCGGGGTGGTTCAGGGCCACCTCGGAGACGGCGATGCCGTCACCGGTCACCAGGTTGATGACGCCCTTCGGCAGACCGGCCTCCTCCAGGAGCTCCATGAGGAGCACGGCGGAGTGCGTCTGCGTCGGGGACGGCTTCCACACCACGACGTTGCCCATCAGGGCGGGAGCGGTGGGCAGGTTGCCCGCGATGGCCGTGAAGTTGAACGGCGTGATCGCGTAGACGAAGCCCTCCAGCGGGCGGTGGTCCAGACGGTTCCAGACGCCCGGGGAGTTCGCCGGCGGCTGCTCCGCGAGGATCTGACGGGCGTACGCCACGTTGAAGCGCCAGAAGTCGACGAGCTCGCACGGGGTGTCGATCTCGGCCTGCTGGGCGGTCTTCGACTGGCCGAGCATGGTGGACGCGGCCAGCGTCTCGCGCCACGGACCGGCGAGCAGCTCGGCGGCGCGCAGGATGATCGCGGCACGGTCATCGAAGGACATCGCGCGCCAGGCCGGGGCCGCGGCGAGGGCGGCGTCGACCGCGTCCTGGGCGTCCTGCTCGGTGGCGCCGCGGAAGGTGCCGATGACGGCCCGGTGGTTGTGCGGCTGGACGACCTCGAACTCCTCGCCGCCTCCGAGGCGCTTCACTCCGCCGATGGTCATCGGCAGTTCGCGCGGGTTCTCGGCCAGCTCCTTGAGCTTGGTCTCGAGGCGGGCGCGCTCGGGGGAGCCGGGGGCGTAGCTGTGCACCGGCTCGTTGACCGGAGCGGGGACCTGGGTGACAGCGTCCATGAGTCGCGTAACTCCTTGTGAGAGGTGGGTTCAGCCCTTGGTGAGGACGGAGCGGACGAAGAAGAGGAGGTTGGCCGGCTTCTCCGCGAGGCGGCGCATGAAGTAGCCGTACCAGTCGGTGCCGTACGCGGTGTAGACGCGCATGCGGTGGCCCTCCGCGGCGAGGCGGTTCTGCTCCTCGCTGCGGATGCCGTACAGCATCTGGAACTCGTACTCGTCCAGCTTGCGCCCGGCGCGGCGGGCCAGCTCCTGGGCGATGGAGATCAGGCGCGGGTCGTGCGAGCCGACCATCGGGTAGCCCTCGCCGTCCATCAGGATCTTCATGATCCGGACGTACGCCTTGTCGATCTCGGCCTTGTCCTGGAGGGCGACGGAGGCGGGCTCCTTGTAGGCGCCCTTCACGATCCGGACCCGGGAGCCGTTCTCGGCGAGGCGGCGGGCGTCCTCCTCGGTGCGGAAGAGGTACGCCTGGATGACGCAGCCGGTCTGCGGGAAGTCCTTCCGGAGCTCCTCGTGGATGGCGAACATCGAGTCGAGGGTGGTGTGGTCCTCGGCGTCCAGGGTGACGGTGGTGCCGATCTCGGCGGCAGCGGCCACGACCGGGCGCACGTTCGCGAGGGCCAGCTCGTGGCCGTCCTCCAGCGACTGGCCGAACATCGACAGCTTCACGGACATCTCGGCGCGCTCGCCGAGGCCCAGCTCCTTGAGGCGGCCGATGAGCTCCAGGTAGGCGTCCCGGGCGGCGTACGACTGCTCGACGGTGGTGATGTCCTCACCGACGACGTCGAGGGTGACCTCCAGGCCCCGTCCGCTCAGCTCGGAGACGATCGGGACGACGTCGCCGACCGTCTCCCCGGCGATGAAGCGGGCGACGACCTGCTTGGTCCCTGGGGCGGCCGAAACGAGACGGCGCATCTTGTCGCTGCGCGACGCGGCGAGGATCACGGGACCCAGCACGGGGCACCTCCAAAGGGCAAAGGTAGGACGGGGCCGTACCCGGATCAAGGGAACGAAACGGGAACGGCACGGGGAACCACCGTGAAACCTATGGATCGCTCCGATCGTCCGCCATCTACAGCTGTCACGCATCCGTGGCCCACGCCTCATACATCTGTCTGAGGAACTTCCCGGCGGGTGCGAGAATGTGGCCGTGAAGGGCGATTACCAGGATCTGGTGGACGAGATCTCGGCGCTGCTCGGCGCCCCCGCGACACTGGAGAACCGCGACTTCGGCCTGATCGCCTTCGGAGCCCACGACAGCGACGACGACAGCGCCATGGACCCGGTCAGGACCCGCTCGATCCTCACCCGCAAGTCCTCCCCCGCGGTCCGCGCCTGGTTCGAGGGCTTCGGCATCACCCGGGCCACCGGCCCGGTCCGCATCCCCGCCGCCCCCGACGCCGGCGTCTTCCGGGACCGGATCTGCCTGCCCGTACGCCATCGGGGTGTCGTGCTGGGATACGTGTGGCTGCTCGACGCCGAGCCGGGGCCCTCGCACGCGCGGCTCACCGCGGCGATGGAGGTCGCCGCCCGCATCGGCGACCTCCTCGCCGACGAGGAGCGGGCGGGCGCGGACCTCTCCCGGGAACTGCGGGCCGCCCTGACCGCGGAGCGCGGCTGGCAGTACGACATGGCCGTCACCGCCCTGCGCGCCGCGCTCGGCCCGGACGCGGAGGGGCTCCACGCCGTGATGTGCCGGGCCCCCTGGTCCGACGAGGACGCCCCGTCCCCGCGTGCGGTCCCCGGCGCCGCCGCCCTGTGCACCCTTCCGTGGCGCCCGCCACCCCTCCCGCCCTCCGGTTCTCCGGGTTCCGCGCCGCCGGAGGGCGGAGCGCCCCGCGCCCTCGCGGTCCTGGTGCGACTGCGGTCGGCCGACAACCTGTCCCCCGTCACCACCGCGACGACCCGGCTGGGCGACCCCACGGCCCCCGCGGCCGTCACCGGCGTGGCCACTCCCCGGCGGGGCCTGGCGGACCTGGACGCCTCCTGGCGCGAGGCCACTGCGGCGGCCCGTGCGGCAACCGCCCGCCCCCTGCTCGGCCCGGTCGCGGATTGGTCGGCGATCGGCCCGTACCGGCTGCTCACCGCCCTGCCCCCGGCCGAACCGGACCCCGCGGTGCGCGCCCTGCTCGCCCCGACCCACGCCGAACTGGCCCGCACCGCCGAGGCGTTCCTCGACCACGCGGGCCAGGCGGGCCGCACCGCGGCGGCCCTGGGCATCCACCGGCAGACCCTCTACTACCGACTCTCCCGGGTCGAGCAGCTCACCGGCCTCGATCTGGACGCGGGCGAGGACCGACTCCTCCTCCACATGGCGCTCAAGGCGGCCCGGCTGTGAATCCGCCCGGTGCACGATGGGGACCGGACCGCAGCAGTACGGTTGCGGCACCCCGCCCCGCCCGCGTCCCCCTGGGCACGGCCACGGCCGCGGGGGACGCGCGGGCCTTTCCTACGGGCCCTCCATCAGGACCCTGAGCCCCTCGGTGAGGTCGTCCGCGCTCGGCGCGGTCTCCGGGTCCACCATCCACTGGATCATGACGCCGGTCGCCAGGGCCTGGCAGAGCAACCCGGCCACCCGCGCCTTCTCCGGGTGCGCCTCCGGGTCGATGCCGAGGAAGCCCGCGGCCATTCCGAGCCGCCCCTCCCGCTGCGGCTCCTTGATCGCCTCCCGCAGCTTCTCGTCGTCGTCGAGCCGGGTGACGATCTCGGTCTGCAGCTTCCAGAGCGGGCGGCTCGCTCCGGCGGCGGCGATGACCTGTTCCCAGACGGCGTGGAACCGCTGGTAGGGGTCGGCCGGGAGGTCCTGCTTCTCCTCGCCGGAGCCCGCCGCCCCGGCCCGGCCGCCCCACTCTTCGGTGAGGGCCAGGAAGGCCTGCTGGAGCAGGGCGTCCTTGGAGCCGTAGTGGTAACCGATGGAGGCGAGGTTGGTGCCCGAGGCGGCGACGACGTCACGCGCCGTGGTGCGCCCGTACCCCTTCTCCAGGAGGCAGCGCTTGGCGCCTTCGAGGAGGTCTTCCTTGTGTCCCATGACAGCACCGTACCCGGCTGCTAGACGTTCGTGTAAGACGATCGTCTGACAGCCGGGTACGAGGGGCCGGACCTCGTGTCAGACGAGGTTGACCGAGCGGGCCGAGGTGGCGCCGATCTCCAGGGCGATCTCCGCGAGCACCGGAGCCGGGAGGGTGTCGTCCACGGTGAGCACGACGAGCGCCTCGCCGCCCTCCTCCACGCGGGAGACCTGCATGCCGGCGATGTTGAGGCCCGCTTCACCGAGGATCCGGCCGACGGTGCCGACGACGCCCGGGCGGTCCTCGTAGCGCAGCACGACCATGTGGTCGGCGAGCGCCAGGTCCACGTCGTAGTCACCGACGGCGACGATCTTCTGGAGGTGCTTGGGGCCGGCGAGCGTGCCGGAGACCGCGACCTCCTCGCCACTCGCCAGAGTGCCGCGCACGGTGACGACGTTGCGGTGGTCCGGCGACTCGGAGCTGGTCGTCAGACGGACCTCGACACCGCGCTCCTGCGCGAACAGCGGGGCGTTGACGTACGACACGGTCTCGTCGACCACGTCCTCGAACACGCCCTTGAGTGCGGAGAGTTCGAGCACCTTCACATCGTGCTGGGTGATCTCGCCGTAGACCTCGACATCGAGCCGGGCGGCGACCTCGCCGGCGAGCGCGGTGAAGATCCGGCCGAGCTTCTCGGCGAGCGGCAGACCCGGCTTCACGTCCTCGGCGATGACGCCGCCCTGGACGTTGACCGCGTCCGGAACCAGCTCCCCGGCGAGCGCCAGGCGCACCGACTTGGCGACCGCGACGCCGGCCTTCTCCTGGGCCTCGTCCGTGGAGGCGCCGAGGTGCGGGGTGCAGACGACCTGGTCGAGCTCGAAGAGCGGGGAGTCCGTGCAGGGTTCCTTGGCGTACACGTCGAGGCCGGCGCCGGCGACGCGCCCCTCCTTGAGCGCCGAGTACAGCGCCGCCTCGTCCACGATTCCGCCGCGCGCGGCGTTGACGATGCGGACGCCCGGCTTGACCTTGTGCAACGCCTCGTCACCGATGAGACCGACGGTCTCCGGGGTCTTCGGCAGGTGGACGGTGATGAAGTCGGCGACTTCGAGCAGCTCCTCCAGGGCGAGGAGCTTGACGCCCATCTGGGCGGCGCGGGCCGGCTGGACATAGGGGTCGTACGCGACGACCTTCATCCCGAAGGCGGACATCCGCTGGGCCACGAGGACGCCGATGCGGCCGAGGCCGACCACGCCGAGGGTCTTCTCGCTGAGCTCGACGCCCGTGTACTTCGAGCGCTTCCACTCGCCGTTCTTCAGCGCGGTGTTGGCCTGGGGGATGTTGCGCGCGGTGGCGACCAGCAGGCCGCACGCGAGTTCGGCCGCGGTGACGATGTTCGAGGTGGGGGCGTTGACGACCATCACGCCGGCCTTGGTGGCGGCGGAGACGTCGACGTTGTCCAGACCGACGCCGGCGCGGGCGACGACCCGCAGCTTGCGGGCGGCGGCGATGGCCTCGGCGTCGACCTTGGTCGCGGAACGGACCAGGATCGCGTCCACATCGGCGATGGCGGGGATCAACTCGGCCCGGTCGGCGCCGTTGCAGTGCCGGATCTCGAAGTCCGGGCCCAGTGCGTCGACGGTGGCGGGCGACAGCTCTTCAGCGATGAGTACGACGGGTTTCGAGCTCACGTGAGTCCTCACAGGTCCAGTGCGGACGGCCGTCCCGACGGCCGCAGGCGGTGGAGGGGCTTGCCGCGTGAAAGCGCACGACGCTGTGGGCCTGACGCGTATGTTGTTGAGAAGTGTAGTGGCGCATCGGCGCCGTGCATGCGCCTCGTTGGAAGGATCACCCGTCCGTGGTTGGACGGGCTGTCCAAGGATGGGGGAAGGGGCCGGACACACCGTCCGGCCCCACCCCCGAAGGCTTACGCCTCCTCGTCGTTCACCCAGCTCATGAGCTTGCGCAGCTCCTTGCCGGTGGTCTCCAGGAGGTGGTGGGAGTCCTGGGTCTTGTACTCGTTGTACTTCTTCAGACCGCCGTGGTACTCCGCCATCCACTCCTTGGCGAAGGTGCCGTCCTGGATCTCCGCCAGGACCTTCTTCATCTCGGCCTTGGTGGCGTCGGTGATGATCCGGGGGCCGGTCACGTAGTCGCCCCACTCGGCGGTCTCGGAGACCGACCAGCGCATCTTCTCCAGGCCGCCCTCGTACATGAGGTCGACGATGAGCTTCAGCTCGTGCAGGCACTCGAAGTAGGCGATCTCCGGCTGGTAGCCGGCCTCGGTCAGGGTCTCGAAGCCCGCCTTGACCAGGGCCGCGGTGCCACCGCAGAGGACGGCCTGCTCACCGAACAGGTCGGTCTCGGTCTCCTCGGTGAAGGTCGTCTTGATGACGCCGGCGCGGGTGCCGCCGATGCCCTTGGCGTACGAGAGCGCCAGCGCGAAGGCGTTGCCCGTCGCGTCCTGCTCGACGGCGGCGATGCACGGAACGCCGCGGCCCTCCTCGTACTGACGGCGGACCAGGTGGCCCGGGCCCTTCGGGGCGACCAGGGCGACGTCGACGCCCTCGGGGAGCTTGATGAAGCCGTAGCGGACGTTCAGGCCGTGGCCGAAGAAGAGCGCGTCGCCCTCCTTCAGGTTGTCCTTGATGGACTCCTCGTAGACCTGGGCCTGGATCGGGTCCGGGGTCAGGATCATGATGAGGTCGGCCTCGGCCGCGGCCTCGGCGACGGAGACGACGCGCAGGCCCTGCTCCTCGGCCTTGGCCTTCGACTTCGAACCCTCCTGCAGGCCGACGCGGACGTCGACACCGGAGTCACGGAGCGACAGCGCGTGGGCGTGGCCCTGGCTGCCGTAACCGATCACCGCGACCTTGCGGCCCTGGATGATGGACAGGTCGGCGTCGTCGTCGTAGAACAGCTCGGCCACTGGGAATCTCCTTGAGGTGCTGGTGTTGCGTCCCACCGTACGGCGGGGAGCGGGAGGAAGGTTTTCGGGTCTCGTCAGTCGGACCGCCGGATGAACCGGCGGTTGACCTCCGAAGACTCTCAGGCGCTGCGGTCGAGGGCCCGCAGGGACCGGTCCGTGATGGACCGGGCGCCACGCCCTATGGCGATCGTGCCGGACTGCACGAGCTCCTTGATGCCGAACTGCTCCAGCATCTTGAGCATCGCGTCGAGCTTGTCACTCGAACCGGTGGCCTCGATGGTGACCGCCTCGGGCGAGACGTCCACGGTCTTGGCGCGGAACAGCTGCACGATCTCGACGATCTGGGAGCGGGTCTCGTTGTCGGCGCGGACCTTCACCAGGACGAGCTCGCGCTGGATCGCAGCGCCGGGCTCGAGTTCGACGATCTTCAGGACGTTGACCAGCTTGTTGAGCTGCTTGGTGACCTGCTCCAGGGGCAGGTCCTCGACACTGACCACGATGGTGATGCGGGAGATGTCGGGGTGTTCGGTGACGCCGACGGCGAGCGAGTCGATGTTGAAGCCGCGGCGGGAGAACAGGGCGGCGATCCGGGCGAGGATGCCGGGCGTGTTCTCGACGAGAACGGAGAGCGTGTGCTTGGTGGACATGTCTGGGTCTCTTCCTCTATCGCTCTGCGCGCTCAGTCGTCTTCGCCGTCGCCGAAGTCGGGGCGGACGCCCCGTGCGGCCATGACCTCGTCGTTCGAGGTTCCGGCGGCGACCATCGGCCAGACCTGGGCGTCCTCGTGGACGATGAAGTCGACCACGACCGGGCGGTCGTTGATGGCATTGGCCTCGGCGATGACCTTGTCCAGGTCGGCCGGGTCCTCACAGCGCAGGGCGACACAGCCCATGGCCTCGGAGAGCTTGACGAAGTCGGGGACGCGGGTGCCCTTGTTCGCCTGGACGTCGTCCGGGCCGGAGTGCAGGACGGTGTTGGAGTAGCGCTGGTTGTAGAAGAGGGTCTGCCACTGGCGGACCATGCCGAGGGCGCCGTTGTTGATGATGGCGACCTTGATCGGGATGTTGTTCAGGGCGCAGGTGGTGAGTTCCTGGTTGGTCATCTGGAAGCAGCCGTCACCGTCGATCGCCCAGACGGGCCGGTCGGGCAGGCCTGCCTTCGCGCCCATCGCGGCGGGGACCGCGTAGCCCATCGTCCCGGCACCGCCGGAGTTCAGCCAGGTCGCCGGCTGCTCGTAGTCGATGAAGTGGGCGGCCCACATCTGGTGCTGGCCGACGCCCGCCGCGAAGATCGTCCCCTCGGGGGCGAGCTGGCCGATGCGCTGGATGACCTGCTGCGGCGAGAGGCTGCCGTCCTCCGGCAGGTCGTAGCCGAGCGGGTAGGTCTCGCGCCAGCGGCTCAGGTCGCTCCACCAGGCGCTGTAGTCGCCCTTGTTGCCCTCGCTGTGCTCCGCCTGGACGGCCTGGACCAGGTCGGCGATGACCTCGCGGGCGTCACCGACGATCGGGACGTCGGCCGTGCGGTTCTTGCCGATCTCGGCCGGGTCGATGTCCGCGTGGACGACCTTGGCGTACGGGGCGAAGCTGTCGAGCTTGCCGGTGACGCGGTCGTCGAAGCGGGCGCCGAGGGCGACGATCAGGTCGGCCTTCTGCAGTGCGGTGACGGCGGTGACCGCGCCGTGCATGCCGGGCATGCCGACGTGCAGCGGGTGGCTGTCGGGGAACGCACCGAGCGCCATCAGGGTGGTGGTGACCGGGGCGCCGGTGAGCTCGGCGAGGATCTTCAGCTCCGCGGTGGCACCGGCCTTGATGACGCCGCCGCCGACGTAGAGGACGGGCCGCTTGGCCGCGGAGATCAGCTTGGCGGCCTCGCGGATCTGCTTGGCGTGCGGCTTGGTCACCGGGCGGTAGCCGGGCAGGTCGGTCTGCGGCGGCCAGCTGAAGGTGGTCTTCGCCTGGAGGGCGTCCTTGGCAATGTCGACCAGGACCGGGCCCGGACGGCCGGTGGAGGCGATGTGGAAGGCCTCGGCGATCGTCCGCGGGATGTCCTCGGCCTTGGTGACGAGGAAGTTGTGCTTGGTGATCGGCATCGTGATGCCGCAGATGTCCGCCTCCTGGAAGGCGTCCGTGCCGATCGCCTTCGAGGCGACCTGGCCGGTGATCGCGACGAGCGGGACCGAGTCCATGTGGGCGTCGGCGATCGGGGTGACCAGGTTGGTGGCGCCGGGTCCCGAGGTCGCCATGCAGACCCCGACCTTGCCGGTCGCCTGGGCGTAACCGGTGGCGGCGTGCCCCGCGCCCTGCTCGTGACGGACCAGGATGTGGCGCACCCGCTGCGAGTCCATCATCGGGTCGTAGGCCGGGAGGATCGCGCCGCCGGGAATGCCGAAGACGGTGTCGGCGCCCACTTCCTCGAGAGAACGGATGAGGGACTGCGCACCCGTGACGTGCTCGACGGTGGTAGCGGACTGCGCGCCGCTACGGGGCCGCGGCTGCGGATGGTGCCCGGTGGCCTGCTCGGTCATCAGCATCTCTTCTCGAAGCAGAGGGTTTTCGCGAGGGTTTGGTACGACTCGGGGGCGAGCCGGTGCAACAAAAAACCCCTCGTGCCGTGAGGCAAGCGAGGGGAGCGCGTCGGGTGCGTTTCAGGCGGGCCTTCTCTGGGGGCCTGCCTCAGCCGACGCGCTTTCCAAGTACGAGAATTCGGGTGCGCATGGCACTGACCCTCCCTCTCCGCCCTCGTGACTGTCAAGTGGGTGGGACGGGCGTCTCATTATTTGAGCGAATCGGGGGATGGTTTCCGACACGGACGGGGACCGTCCCGGGCAGTGGATAGTCGTCCCGCACGAGGGCCCTGCGCAGCCGGTACTCGTCGAGCGGCCCGGAGAAGGCCATGCCCTGGGCGTGGCTGCACCCCATCGCGCGCAGGGCGATGACCTGCTCCGGCACGTCGACGCCCTCGGCGACGGTCCGCAGGCCGAGCTCACCGGCGATGCGGAGCACCCCGCGGGTGATCTTGCGCAGGCGGGCCGACTCCACGACGCCCTCGACGAGGCCCCGGTCCAGCTTCAGTATGTCGACGGGGAGCCTCCGCAGCGCGTTGATCGCCATGTGTCCGCTGCCGAATCCGTCGAGCGCGATCCGGATGCCGAGTCGGCGCAGGGCGACCAGGCGTTGTTCGAGTTCGTCGAGCGAGGTCCGGGGGTCGCTGTCGGCGAGTTCGACGATCAGCGAGCCGGAGGGCAGGCCGTGCCGGGTGAGGAGCGACTCGATCGAGCCGAGGGGCAGCGAGCGGTCCAGCAGGCGGCGGGCCGGGAGGCGGACGGCGACGGGCGTGCGGTGGCCGATTCCGGCCCGCTCGGCGGCTTGCTCGATGGCTTCCTCCAGGAGCCAGCGGCCGAGCTCGGCGGTGCGCTCGCCGTCGTCGGTGACGCGGAGGTACTCGGTGGGGGTGAACAGGATGCCCTGGGTGGACCGCCAGCGGGCCTGGGCGCTGACGGCGGCGATCCGGCCGGTGGCGAGGTCGACGACCGGCTGGTGGAGCAGGGCGAACTCGCCGTCGTGGAGGGCCGTGCGCAGCCGGGTGGCCAACTCGGTCCGACGCGCCACCTCGGCCTGCATCTGCGGGGCGTAGAGCTCGACGCGGTCCTTGCCCGCGGCCTTCGCCCGGTACATCGCCAGGTCGGCGTTGCGCAGCAGGGCGCCGGCCTCGATGCCGGGCTCGGCGAAGGCGACGCCGATGGAGGCGGCGACCCGGACCTCGTTGCCGCCGTCCACGCGGTAGGGCTGGGAGAGGGTGAGCCGGAGGCGGTCGGCGATCTCCTGGACCTGGGTGTGGCGGGCGGCCTGGTCGCGGCTGCCGTCGCCGAGGATGAGGGCGGCGAACTCGTCGCCGCCGAGCCGGGCCGCGGTGTCCCCGGCGCGCACGGAGTCGTGGAGGCGACGGGCGGCCTGGACGAGGAGGTCGTCGCCGGCTTGGTGTCCGAGCCGGTCGTTGACCCCCTTGAAGCCGTCGAGGTCGATGAAGAGCACGGCGGTGCCGGGGTCGGAGGAGCGGCGGCCCCCGAGGGCCTGCCGGACGCGTCGGGTGAAGAGGGCCCGGTTGGGCAGGTCGGTGAGCGGGTCGTGCTCGGCGTTGTGCTGCAACTGGGCCTGGAGGCGGACGCGTTCGGTGACGTCGCGGCTGTTGAAGATCAGGCCGCCCTGGTGCCGGTTGACGGTCGACTCGACGTTGAGCCAATCGCCGCGGCCGGAACGGAAGCGGCACTCGATCCGGGTGGTGGGCTCGGTGGCGGGCGAAGCCGCCAGGAAGCGGCGCACCTCGTGGATGACGGCGCCGAGGTCCTCGGGGTGGATGAGGGCGGCGAGTTCGGAGCCGACGAGTTCGTCGGCGTCCCGTCCGTACACGCCGGAAGCGGCGGGGCTGACGTAGCGGAGCGTCCCGGTGGGGGCGGCGATCATGATGACGTCGCTCGATCCCTGCACGAGGGACCTGAAGTGGTTCTCCTTCTGGGCCAGTTCGTGGGTGAGGGCGATGTTGTCGAGGAGCATGATGCCCTGCCGCACGACGAGGGCGAGCACCACGGTGCAGCCGGTGAGGACGACGACGCGGTCGACCCGGCGGCCCTCGACCACGTTGTACAGGATGCCGAGGGTGCAGACGGCCGCGGCGAGGTACGGGGTGAGAGCGGCGAGCGAGCCGGCGACCGGGCGGCTGTGGAGCCAGGGACCGCGCGCGGAGGTCACGTTGTCCGGGGGGCGGCGCACTCCCCAGGGGGCATAGGCGAGGAGCAGCGAGCCGGCGAACCAGCCGGCGTCGAGCAGTTGGCCGGAGGCGTAGTTCTCGCGGAGCAGCGGCGAGGTGAACAGGGCGTCGCACAGCACGGTCAGGGCGAGGGCGGCGATCGCGGTGTTCGTCGCCGAGCGGTTCGCCTGGGAGCGCCTGAAGTGCAGGACCAGGACCATGCTGACGAGCACGATGTCGAGCAGCGGGTACGCCAGTGACAGGGCGGCCTGCGCCACGGACTCGCCCTCGAAGTCCGCGGTGCGGGCCAGGGCGAGGCTCCAGGAGAGCGTGAGCAGGGAGCCGCCGATCAGCCAGGCGTCGAGCGCGAGGCAGACCCAGCCGGCCCGGGTGACCGGCTTCTTGGCGAGGACGAGGAGGCCCACGATGGCGGGCGGGGCGAAGAGCAGGAAGAAGAGGTCCGCCGCGGAGGTGTCCGGCACGTCGACGCGGAGCACGACTTCGTACCAGCCCCACACGGCGTTTCCGGCAGCCGCCATGAAGGAGGAGAAGGCGAAGAGCAGCCAGGCCGGTCGAGCGCTGCCGCGGTGGGCGCGGCCGTAGAGGAAGCAGGAGACCGCGGCGGTGAGCGCGGCGGCGCTGAGGCCGAAGTCGCCCATGAAGAGCGCCAGTCGGGGGGATCCCCAGCCGAGGGAGGCACCGGTGGTGTAGCCCGCACAGACGATCCCGAGGGCGATCTGGGCGACCGCACCGCCGAGGCGCGGGCGCCCGGGGTCCGGGGTGCCGGGGGTGCCGCCGCTGCCGGCGGCGGGGCGGTGGAGGACCGCCCCGGGCGCGCTCACCGCCCCCTCCGGCACCGGGCCGCCACAGCCGGCCGCCTCGTGCGACCGCGCCGTGGGTTCGCCGGCGGTCCCGGTGGCGCCCCCGGGGCCGTCGTGGGTGGTGTGCTCGCACCCGGCGCGGTCGTGGGTGGTGCGCTCGCGCCCGGCACCGCCCCGTGGCTCGCGCCCGGCGTCCGGCGCTGCGGCCTGTGGTCCGCGGTGCGGGGCGGCCTGGCCCGGCACCGAGCAGGCGAGGTCGGCGGCGACGTGCGGAAGGCTCGGCGACGGCGGCGGCGCCGTGTCGGATCGTCGATCCCTCGGCCGCACTCCACCCGTCACCCCCCTCGGAATCTGATGTCCCGTCACTTTGCTCCCCGGCGTCAGCCCGTACTCGACGCAGTCCCCCGCCATCGGACGATACACCAGGACCGTCACTCAGGGACAGGGTGACGGTACTCTCCGTGACGGGCGGAGCGTTCGTGGGCGACCGAGGAGGCACACACCACCCGAACGGGCGAACACGGGCCCGCGGTTCAGTCGGTGGTGAGGATGACGTTGACCAGTTCCTCGCCCGCAGCGAACCTCCGCAACTGTCCGGCGATCAGCCGCTTCGCCCTCGGCATGAAGGCCGAAGTGGAACCTCCCACATGAGGGCTGATCAGAACACCCGGAGCGTGCCACAAGGGGTGTCCGGCCGGCAGCGGTTCGGGGTCCGTGACGTCCAGGGCCGCCGTGATCCGGCCGCCCTCGACCTCCTTGAGCAGTGCCGACGTGTCGACGACCGGCCCCCGGGCGACGTTCACCAGGAGCGCCCCGTCCTTCATCCGGGCGAGGAACCCGGCGTCGACGAGGTGCGTGGTCTCGGGCGTGAGCGGCGTGGAGAGCACGACCACGTCCGCTTCCGGAAGGAGTGCGGGCAGCTCCGTCAGGGCGTGCACCGGGCCGCGCCCTGTGGTGCGGGCGGAGCGCGCGACGCGCGCCACCCGCGCGCATTCGAAGGGTGCGAGCCGGTCCTCGATGGCGGAACCGATCGAGCCGTACCCGACGATCAGGACGGACTTGTCGGCGAGGGCCGGGTAGAAACCGGCCCGCCATTCCTCGGCGTCCTGGCCGCGCACGAAGCCGGGGATGCCGCGCAGGGAGGCGAGGACGAGGGCGAGCGCGAGCTCCGCGGTGCTGGCCTCGTGGACGCCCTTGGCATTGCAGAGGGAGACCCCCGGCGGCAACAGGCCGACGCCCGGCGTGACGTGGTCGATGCCGGCGGACATCGTCTGCACGACACGGACCGAGGTCATCGCGCCCAGCGGCCGTACGGCGATCTCCGAGCCCTTCATGTAGGGGACGACGTAGAACGCACAGCGCGCCGGATCGGCGGGGAACTCGGGACCGCCGTCCCAGAAGAGGTAGCTGAAGCCCGACTCCCCCGGTGCGGGGAGCCCCTCGATCTCGTCCGCCGGAACGGGAAGCCACACGTCAGCGGTCGTGTCTTCGAATCTCATGACCGGGAGGCTATGCGATGAACCTCCCGCCCCATTGGTTAGTTTGGGGGACGGCACAGGGAGGGGTACCGGCAGGTGGAGCGCAGGAGTATCGGGGCGACGGCGCTCGACGTGGGGGCGATCGGCTTGGGCTGCATGCCGATGAGTTGGGCCTACAGCCGCTCGCAGCAGCGGGGGGACCGCTCGCTGCGCACCGTGCACGCGGCGCTGGACGCCGGGGTGAGCCTGCTCGACACCGCCGACATGTACGGGCCGTTCACCAATGAGCTGCTGGTGGGAAGGGCGTTGAAGGAGCGCCGGTCCGAGGCCTTCGTCTCGACGAAGTGCGGACTGCTCGTCGGCGACCAGCACGTGGTCGCCAACGGCAGGCCGGGCTATGTGCGTCGGGCCTGCGACGCCTCGCTGCGGCGGCTCCAGACCGATGTGATCGACCTGTACCAGTTGCACCGGGCCGATCCCGAGGTACCGGTCGAGGAGACCTGGGGCGCCATGGCCGAGCTGGTGTCGGCGGGCAAGGTGCGGGCCCTCGGGCTGTGCGCGGTCGGCGCCCGCTCGACCCGCCGGGGGGCGACGGGCGACGGCTACGAGGGAACGATCCGCCAACTGGAACGGATCCAGCAGGTCTTCCCGGTGGCGGCGGTGGAGGCGGAGCTGTCGGTGTGGTCGCAGGAGGCCCTGGCGCGCCTGCTGCCCTGGTGCACGACCCGGGGCATCGGGTTCCTGGCCGCGATGCCGCTGGGGAACGGCTTCCTGACCGGGACGCTGACCCCGGGCGGCGGCTTCGAACCGGACGACCCGAGGGCCCGGCACCCCCGCTTCACCGCCGAGATGATGGCGGCGAACCAACCGCTGGTGGCGGGGCTGCGCCGGGTGGCCGCCCGGCACGGCTCCGGAGTCACCCCGGCGCAGGTGGCGCTCGCCTGGACGCTCGGCCTCGGCCCGCACGTCGTGCCGGTGCCGGGGACGAAACGGGAACGGTGGGCGGTGGAGAACGCCGGGGCGTCCGCGCTGCGGCTCACCGCGGAGGACCTGGCGGAGATCGCGGCGCTTCCGGCGCCCCGGGGGTCCTGGGACTGAGGCGACCCGCCGGACGGCGGGAACCCCCGAGGAGTCCGCGGTGTTCTAGCAGGAGAAGCCGTTCGTCTCGTCGAAGGGGGAACGGGCCATGAGCCGTCCAGCCGTGGCGAAGGTCCTGTGCGGCACCGCGGTGCTCGCCCTGGTGACCGGCTGTGCCCCGGGAAGCCCGGGGGAAGGGGCGGCCACGGCCGCGCCGGCGTCCGCCTCCTCCGCACCGGACCCGTCCCCCGGGCCCCGGGACGGTCGGGTGACGGTGGCGGGCACCCTCACCGAAGGGTTGGAGTCCCCCTGGGGGCTCGCGGAGCTCCCGGGCGGCGATCTGCTCGTCTCCTCGCGGGACGAGCGGACGATCAGCCGGATCGACGCCCGGACCGGCGCCCGGACGGTGCTCGGCGAAGTGCCGGGGGTCGTGCCGGGCGGCGAGGGCGGGCTGCTGGGCCTCGCGGTCCGGGACGACCTGGTGTACGCGTACCTGACGGCCGCGTCGGACAACCGCATCGTGCGGATGCGGTACGACGGCGGGGACGGCGACCGGCTCGGCGCCCCGGAGCCGGTGCTCACCGGCATTCCCAAGGGTCGGGTGCACAACGGCGGGCGGATCGCGTTCGGCCCGGACGGGATGCTGTACGCGGGCACGGGCGAGACGGGCCGGACCGGGCTCGCCCAGGACCTGGACTCCCTGGGCGGGAAGATCCTGCGGATGACCCCGGAGGGCGAACCCGCGCCGGGCAACCCCTTCGAGGGCTCCGTGGTCTATTCGTACGGGCACCGGAACGTGCAGGGGCTCGCCTGGGACGCGGGGGGTCGGCTGTGGGCGGCCGAGTTCGGGCAGAACACCTGGGACGAGCTGAACCTGGTGCGACCGGGGCGGAACTACGGCTGGCCGGAGGCCGAGGGGCGGAGCGGAAGGGCCGGTTTCGTGGACCCGGTGGCCCAGTGGCCGACCTCGGAGGCCTCACCGAGCGGGATCGCCTACGCACGGGGGGCGATCTGGATGGCCGGGCTCAGGGGAGAGCGGCTGTGGCGGATCCCGCTCTCCGGAGCGGAACGTTCCGGAGAGCCCGAGGCGTTTCTGACGGGTGAGTACGGACGCCTCCGCACGGTCCTCGCCGCGGGCGGCGACCGGCTCTGGCTGGTGACCAGCGAGACCGACACCCGGGGAACCCCGGGCCCCGGGGACGACCGGATCCTCCGGCTCGTCGCGGAGTGAGGAGGCGGTGACCGTGTTCGGTGGACTGGAGGAGTTCTTCGCGCCGGGACGTCGGCACGCCGAGGAGGAGCGGCGCCGACAGGCCCTGACCCGGGAGGACCCCGGGGACGCCGACCCGGCACGCGGCCCGGTGGACCTGAGCTCGGGCCGGGTCACCATACGGCTCCCCCGCGGATCAGGCGGATGCGTCCAGGAGCCGGAGGCGGTGGGCCAGGGCGGCGGCCTCGCCCCGGCCGGCGACGCCGAGCTTGGTGAGGATGTGGGAGACGTGGACGCTGGCGGTCTTGGGTGAGATGAACAGCTCCTCGGCGATCTGACGGTTGCTGCGCCCGGCCGCGACCAGGCCCAGCACCTCCTGCTCCCGGGGGGTCAGGCCGAAGCCGTGGCCACCGGGCTCCGTCGGTGCCCGGGACTCCTCGGGAACGAGCGGGAGGCGGGCTCGGGTGGCCAGCAGCTCCACCTCCTCGCGGAGCGGGCGGGCACCGAGCCGGACCGCCGTGGCATGGGCCTCGCGGAGCAGCGCCGCGGCCTCCTCCCTGCGGCCTCCCCCGGCGAGCAGCGCGTCGGCGAGGCGATGGCGGGCGCCGGCCAGCTGGGCGGGGCGGGCCAGCGGTGCACAGGCGTCGACGACCTCGGCCCAGTGGACGGCGGACTCCCGGCCCTCGGCACGGGCGAGCTCGGCGGAGACCTGCCGGGAGTGGGCGGCCCAGACCGGGGCCGGAGCGGCGAGGTCGCGGACGCAGCGACGGATCAGACCGAGGGCCTCGGCACGGCCCTCGGCGGCGGCCGGCAGCCCCCGGTTGTCGGCTTCGGCGGTGACGGCGGTCAGGACGAGCGGCCAGCCGTAGCGGTGGGTACCGGGCGGGAAACCGGCCTCCACGACGGCGGCGACCCCGGCCCGTACGTCCGCGAGGCGCCCCTCGGCGGCGGCCACGGCGATCTCGACCTGTGCCATGGGCAGGGTGTACTGCGGGATCGGGTCCCGGTTGCCGTGGACGGCATGGGCCTCGGCGAGGTGACGGGTGGCGGCGTCGAGCTCGCCGCGGGCGACGGCGAGCCGGGCCAGGTGGAGCGAGGCGGAGCCGCGCGGCTTCGTGCCGGTCGCCCGGCGCAGCAGCTGCTGCGCCGCGTCCCGGGCCTCCTCCCACCGCCCGAGGGAGAGGAGGGACTCCACCCGGTTGGCCTCGATCCAGCCGGCGGCGTCGACGAGGCCGGAGGAAGCGGCGAGCCGGATGCCCGCATCGGCGATCTCGACGGCCTCGGCGGAACGCCCGAGGGACTCCAGGCAGGAGGCGATGTTGGTGTGGGCGCGGGAGGCCACGTAGTGCTGGCCGAGGGCCGTGGTCCGCTCCCGCACCTCGTGCAGCTCGGCGAGCCCGGCCTCGACGTCACCGGCCGAGACCATGATCGTGCCGAGGGTGAGGCGGGCGTTGAGCTCGATCGACCCGGCCTTGACCAGACGGGCGTACTCGACGGCCCGCTCGGCCGCGAGGAGGGCCTCGGGGCCCGGGTTGCGGAGCATGCCCCAGCCGGCGGCGCCCACCAGGACCGTGGCGTGCACGGCGGAGGGCGGCAGGCCCTTGACGAGCTCCTGGGCGCGGGCGATCTCCTCCCAACCGTCACCGCGGCCGAGGTTGGACTGGAGGCGGGCCTTCTCGGTCCAGAACCAGGCGGCGCGCAGGGGGTCGCGCTCGCGCTCCTCGTCGAGGAGGCGCAGCGCCATCCTGCAGATCTTGAGGGCGCGTTCGCGCGCACCGCTGAACCGTGCGGCGACCGCGGCCTCGGCGAGGAGGTCGAGATAGCGCAGCGGAGTGGTCCCCGGGTCACAGCCGCAGGCGGGGTAGGCATCGGCGTAGTCCAGGGGGCGCAGCGAGCCGCGGACCTCCTCCGGCGTCTCGTCCCAGAGCTCCATGGCGCGTTCGAGGAGGCGGAGCTGCTCGGCGTAGGCGTGGCGCTTGCGGGTCTCGACGGAGGCGCGCAGGACGGCGGGCAGGGCCTTGGCCGGGTCGTGCGCGTGGTACCAGTAGGTGGCGAGGCGGGTGGCGCGCTCCTCGGGGCGCACGAGGCCCGGGTCGGCCTCCAGGGCCTCGGCGTAGCGCCGGTTGGTGCGGGAGCGCTCGCCCGGCAGCAGGTCGTCGCTGACGGCCTCGCGGACGAGGGAGTGGCGGAAGCGGTAGCCGTCCCCGTCCGGGACGGCGAGCAGGATGTTGGCCCCGACGGCGGCCCGCAGCGCCTCGATCAGCTCGTCTTCGGTGAGCCGGACGACGGCGGCGAGCAGCCCGTACTCGACGGTGGAGCCGCCCTCGGCGACGACCCTGGTGACCCGCTGGGCCGCCTCGGGAAGCGTTTCGACCCGGACGAGCAGGAGGTCGCGCAGGGAGTCGCTGAGCTGGCCCGGGGCGCAGCCGGCCGTGTGGGAGACGACGAGTTCCTCGACGAAGAAGGCGTTGCCGTCGGAGCGGTCGAAGACCTCGTCGACGAGCCCGGGGGCGGGTTCGGCGGCGAGGATGCCGGTGAGCTGGCGGTGCACCTCGGTACGGGTGAAGCGGGCGAGCTCGATGCGGCGGATGGTGCGGAGCCGGTCGAGTTCGGCGAGGAGGGGGCGCAGCGGGTGCCGGCGGTGGATGTCGTCGGCCCGGTAGCTGGCGACGACGACGATCCGGCCGTGGCGCAGGGTGCGCAGCAGGTAGGTGAACAGGTGCCGGGTGGAGGCGTCGGCCCAGTGCAGGTCCTCCAGGACGAGCACGGTCGTCCTGGAGGTGGCGAGCCGCTCCAGGAGCCGCACGGTCAGCTCGAAGAGGCGGGCGGTGGAGTCCTCGTCGGAGGGGTCGTGACCGCCGGGGTCACCCAGTTCGGGCAGCAGACGGGCGAGCTCGCCCTCCTGGCCGTCGGCGGCGTCGGCGAACTCCTCGGGGAGGGCGCGGCGGAGGGCGCGCAGGGCGGCGGAGAAGGGGGCGAAGGGCAGGCCGTCGGCTCCGAGTTCGACGCAGCCGCCGAGGGCGACGACGGCGCCCCGCTGGCAGGCCGTGTCGAGGAACTCCTCGATGAGCCGGGTCTTCCCGACACCCGCCTCACCGCCGATGAGCAGGGCCTGGGGCTCTCCCCCGGTCGCGCGGGAGAGCCCCTCGGTGAGGGCGGTGAGTTCGCCGGCGCGGCCGACGAAGACGGGGCTGACTGACCTGGTCTCCACGGCGCCGAGCATCGCACAGCCGCCCGCGCCGCCTTCCACGCCGGGGTCACGCGGCCCGGACGAAGTCACCGCGCTCGCCGTCGCACCCCTGGCCCCCGGTGTCACCGTCTGCGGTCCGGGGGCCGAAGAGGCGCAGGCCCCGACCGGTTCCGGCGGCCACGGCGGCCTGGTGGGCCAGGCGTCGGGCGGCGGCTTCCCTGACCCGTTCCGCGTGGTTCATGCGCTGGATCTCGTACTCGAACATCGGGTGCTCCCCCTGGGGCTGGTGGATGCGGCATCGCACTCTGCGATGTCCTCCACCTTCGGGTCCCAGGGGGTGCCGTCACATCGGGAGGGTGCCTCATGTTCGGGATGCGGAGGGCCTTAGAAGGGCCCCGAACGGCCTTAGGCACCCCTGCGGCCCGGGCCCGGGCGCGACGGTCGGCCGGCTCGACGCCGTGGGGGCCGGCAGGCGCCGAACGGCAGGCGCGTCCGGCCGTCCGGGGCGACCGCCCGACGGTGGGCGGGCGCGGACCCGGGAGAGCTGGGGGCTCGGGAGCGGCACGGACTCGGGAGCGGTGGGCGGGCGGGGGCTCAGGAGCGGTGCAGGGCCCTCGCCGCCCGCCACTCGGGAGCGAGGACCGCCCAGACCTCGGTGTCCGTACGGGTCCCGCGGTGCAGGTAGTTCTCGCGCAGGACGCCCTCCCGCGTCATCCCGAGGCGCCGGGCGACGGCGATGCTCGGCGCGTTCTGCGCGGAGACCAGCCATTCGACGCGGTGGATGCCGCGCTCCTCGACCGCCCAGTCGACGATGGCCCGGCAGGCCCGGGTGACCAGGCCCCGACCTGCCGCGGAGGGCTCCAACCAGCAGCCCGCCTCGGCGGTGCCGTGCGTGGTGTCCATGGTCCGGAAGAGGACGCCGCCGACCAGGGTGCCGTCGGTCCGGATGCCGTAGAGGCGCCCGGTGTCGTTCGCGGCCTTCTCCGCGTACGAGCGGAGGAAGGAGCGGGCGGAGTCCAGGTCCGTGACGAAGTCGGGCAGGGCGATGTGCTCGCCGATGAACTTCCGCCCCCGGTCCATGTGGGCGAGGAACTCCTCGGCCTGCCAGGGTTCGAGCGGCTGGAGCTCGGCGCCGTCGTCACCCAGCGATGTTGCGAACATCGTCGTTCTCCTCTGCTGCCGAAGCCGTCACGCGCTGTGCGGGGATCTTCGCACGGGCGTCCGCGGCCTCCCGGCACTCGGGGGGTTCGATGCTGATCCGGGGCAGCAGGCGGTCGAGCCACTTCGGCAGCCACCAGTTCGCACCGCCGAGCAGGTGCATGAGGGCGGGGACCAGGAGGGTCCGCAGCACGAAGGCGTCGAGGGCGACGGCGGCGGCCAGGGCGATGCCGAACATCGCGATGACCCGGTCGCCGCTGAGCACGAAGGCCAGGAAGACGGAGATCATGATCACGGCGGCAGAGTTGATCACGCGGCTGGTCTCGGCCAGGCCGATCCGCACGGCGCGCCGGTTGTCGCCGGTCTCCAGCCATTCCTCGTACATCCGGCTGACCAGGAAGACCTGGTAGTCCATGGAGAGGCCGAAGAGGACGGAGACCATGATCACGGGGAGGAAGGGTTCGATCGGTCCGGCACTGCCGAGACCGAGGAGTTCGCTCCCCCACCCCCACTGGAAGATCGCGACGACGATGCCGAAGGAGCCGGCGACGGCGGCGACGTTCATCGCAGCGGCCTTGAGCGGAATGCCGATCGAGCGGAAGGCGAGCAGGAGCAGCAGGCAGCCGAGCGCGATGACCACGCCGACGAAGAGCGGCAGCTTGCCGACGATGATCTCGGCGAAGTCGTCGTAGGAGGCGGTGACGCCGCCCACGTGCACCTCCAGGGAGGTGCCCGCCCCGGTCGTCGGCAGCACGTCCTCGCGGAGCCGGTCGACGAGCTCGCTGGTCGCCTTCGACTGCGGCGAGGAATCGGGGACGACGGTGAGGACGGCGGTGTCGCCGGCGCTGTTGTACGTGATCGGGGAGACGGAGGCGACGCCCTTGGTGGCGGTGAGGGCGGCCGGCAGCTGGTCGAACGCGACCCGGTCGTCGGCGCCGTCGAGGCCGGCGACGAGGGTGAGGGGGCCGTTGACGCCCGGCCCGAAGTCCTCGGCGAGCAGGTCGTAGGCCTTGCGGGTGGTCGCGGTGGCCGGATTGTTGCCCTGGTCGGAGGTGCCGAGGTGGAGCGAGAGGGTCGGCAGCGCCAGGACGCCCATGACGAGGACCGCGATGCCGCCGAGGACCTTGGGGTGCCGCTCGACGAAGGCGGACCAGCGGGCGGCGAAGCCGGTGGGCAGCTCGGGCTGCGGGCCGCGCTCGGCGAGGGCCCGGCGTTCGCGTCGGGACAGCGCCCGCATGCCGATGAGCGAGAGCAGCGAGGGCAGCAGGGTGACGGAGGCGGCGACGGTGAGGACGACGGTGAGCGAGGCCGCGATGGCGACGCCGTTGAGGAAGGAGAGCCGCAGGATCAGCATGCCGAGGAGGGCGATGCAGACGGTGGCGCCGGCGAAGACGACGGCGCGGCCGGTGGTGGCGACGGCGGCCTCGGCGGCCTCCGCCACGGAGAGTCCGCGTTTGAGGCCCCTGCGGTGTCGGGTGACGATGAACAGGGCGTAGTCGATGCCGACGCCGAGGCCGACGAGCATGCCGAGCATGGGGGCGAAGTCGGCGACGGTCATCAGGTGGCCGAGGAGGACGATCCCCGAGTACGCGGTGCCGACGCTGACGAGCGCGGTAGCGATCGGGAGCACCGAGGCGGCGAGGGAGCCGAAGGCGAGGAAGAGCACGACGGCCGCGACGGCGACGCCCACGGCTTCGGCGATGTGCCCGCCCGGGGCCTCGGTGAGCGCGACGGCGCTGCCGCCGAGCTCGACCTGGAGGCCCGCGTCCTCGTCGGCGGCGCTCTTCGCCGTGTCGACGAGGGCCCTCGCCTGCGCCTCGGGGATGTCGTCGGCCTGCGCCGCGAAGGTGACGGTGGCGTAGGCGGTGTGGCCGTCTTCGCTGATCCGGCCGTCGGCCTCGTCGTAGGGGGAGGTCACGGCGGCGATGCCGGGGAGTGCCGCGACCTCGTCGAGCATCGCGGTCATCCGCTGTTCGACGGCATCGGCGCGGACGCTGCCGCGGTCGCTGTGCCAGACGATGGTGTCGCTGTCGCCGCCGAGGCCGTGGAAGCCGCGTTCGAGGAGCGCGGTGGCCCGACCGGACTCGGTCCCGGGGACCTCGTAGTCGTTGGAGTACGCGCTGCCTGCGAGGGCCGCTCCGGCGGTGGTGCCGCCGAGGGCGAGCAACCAGAGGAGAACGACGACGAGGCGGTGCCGGATGCACCAGCGTGCGATTGCGGCCAAGGAGGTACTCCTGACTGGATCTGTACTCGCGCTCCACTCTTACAGCCAAACGTGATCGTTTGCCCGTTTCGTGTCGATCCTCACAGGAGGCTCGGCGGGCCCCGGACCGAGGTCGCGGGCCCACCGGGGCGGGTTCCGGATCGCGGGTTCCGGATCCCGGGTCCGGATCGCGGGTTCCGGATCCCGGGTCCGGATCCCGGGTCCGGATCGCGGGTTCCGAATCCCGGGTTCCGAATCCCGGGTCCGGATCGCGGGTTCCGGATCGCGGGTTCCGGATCGCGGGTTCCGGGTGCCTCAGCCCGAGACGCTCGGGCGGCCGTTCTCGATGTGGCCCATCAGACGGCGCCGGAATCCTCCGGGAGCGGTGACCTCGACGTCGTACCAACCGTGCGCGTCGGCGGCCGAGTGCACGACGGTGCGGGTCCGCCCGGGCTTCACGGTGACGGTGCGGGCCGCGCGGGAGTGCTCCCCCAGGTCCTCTCGGTCCATGTAGCCGAGCGGTCGGACCGTGAAGGCGAGCGGGGCACCGGAGTCGTTCCGCACGGTGAGGTGCAGGTCGCGGTCGTGGTGGTCGATGCGCGTGGCGAGTCCGGCACCGGCCCCGGCCGCCCCCTCGAACTCGCGCCGGAAGCCGTTCGGGCCGGTGATCGTGAAGCGGTAGTGGTCACCCGGCACCCGGACCGTCCACTCCCCCGTCCCCCTGACGTCCTGGTGCTGCGGGACGTCGAACTCGCCGGCGTACGGATAGAGGGCGAAGTGCGCGCTCGACCTGCCGGTGTTCTTCAGGGCCACGGTGACGACCCCGTCGCCCACCGTGGCCGAGGCGTCCGGCTGGTAGGGCAGCGGGCGCGCCGGACGGGTGCCGGGCTCCTGGACGGGCATCGCCTGCACGGCCGGCGGCTGGGGCCGCCAGCGGCCGGTGAAGGGCGGGACCGGGCCGGGCTGCTCGACCGGCGGCTGCCGGCGGGTGCGGTGGAAGTCGAAGGCCGAGGTCAGGTCGCCGGTGACGGTGCGGCGCCAGGGAGTGATGTGGGGTTCCTCGACTCCGGTCAACCGCTCCAGGAAGCGGATCACGGAGGTGTGGTCGAAGGTCTCGGAGCAGACGAAGCCGCCGACCGACCAGGGGGAGACGACGAGCATCGGGACGCGGACGCCGAGGCCGGTGGGCTGGCCGTTCCACCGCTCGTCCGTGTCGTCGGCGGGCGGGACGGGCGGCGGCACGTGGTCGAAGAAGCCGTCGTTCTCGTCGTAGTTGATCAGGACGACGGTGTGCCGCCAGACCTCGGGGTGCGCGCCGAGGGCGTCGAGCACCTGGTAGACGAGGCTCGCGGAGGCGACCGGGGAGGAAGCTCCGGGGTGCTCGGAGTCGACCGCCGAGGGGACGAGGTAGGACACCTCGGGAAGGGTTCCGGCAGCGACGTCGGCACGGAAGGCCGCGGCGAGGGTGCCGGGCTCCACACGGCGCAGACCCCGCTCGAAGAGGGAGCGCTCGGCGTCGGTGAGTTCGGCGACGCCCTCCTCCAGCAGTCCGAGGAGACGGGTGCGCCCGGCCGGGTCGGCGGTGTCGCGGACGGCGGCGTAGAAGGACTCCATGAAGGCGTGCCCGCCGGTCTTCGCGAGCGCCTTGCGGGCGATCTGTTTGAAGGAGGTGAAGAACTCGATGTTGTTGTCGGTGAAGTTCTCCCACTCGGTGTACGTCTTCCAGCTGCGCCCGGCGGCTTCGAGGCGCTCGGCGTAGGTGGACCAGCCGTAGCCGGGGTGCGTGCCCTCGGCGTAGGCGGCGTTGGTGACGGCCCGCTCGCCGTCGACCTCGTAGCCGGTCCACCCCGACCAGAGGTGGTTGCGGTTGGGGCTCGTCGAAGCGTGGATCGACGAGTGGTAGGCGTCGCAGATGGTGAAGGCGTCGGCCAGTTCGTAGTGGAGCGGGATGTCACGGCGGTCGTAGTACGCCATGGTGGCGGCGGTCTTGGCCGAGACCCAGCCGTCCATCCAGCCGCCGCGCCAGGCCTTGGCCCCGCCGCCCCAGGAGTGGTCGAGGTCGCCGATGTACTGCAGGTCCTTCGCCTGTGCCTCGGCCGCGCCGCGGACCGGGAAGGGCAGCACGGTCCGACCGGGGGCGGCGGGCTGTTCGAAGACCGTCTTGCCGGAGGGGAGTGCGATGGCGTTGCGGTCGCCGAAGCCGCGGACACCGCGCAGGGTGCCGAAGTAGTGGTCGAAGGATCGATTCTCCTGCATCAGGACCACCACGTGCCGGACCGCGGCCATCCCACCGGCCGGCGGCTCGGCCGCCATCGCCGCCTGGAGGGACGGCGGCAGCAGGGACCCTCCGACGGAGGCGCCGAGCGAGCCTCCGCCGAGCGCGAGCAGCCTTCTGCGCGAAAACTCCGGTGTCACGCCCCGACCTCCTCATCGACGACCCACGGCTCGCCTTCGAGCCGTGGGGGCGGTACGGCGGGGACGCTAGGGGGACGGGGTGACGGGGAGAGGGCCTGGTGGGGGCCGGGTGGTGAACGTCCCGAAGGGCCGTCGAAGGGACGCCGAAGGGCCGTCGAAGGGCCACCGGAGGGCCACCGGAGGGACGCCGAGGGGCTGCCGAGAAGCCGCCGAAGGGCTGCGGCCGGGGCCCTACGAGCCGGGCCGGCGCGCCGGCTCCTACAGGAAGTGGATCCCCCTCAGTGCCCGCTCGGCGTCCATGCGTCACGTGCGGTACGAGACGGAACGACCCGAAGCCGTCGATCCGGATCTGGGGGATCGTCCCGGGTCCTGCTTCTGGGCCCGCCACGTGCTGGTTCGCGCCCCATCCCCGCGCCGGGGCCGGGTCGGCCGGGGTCCGCCGCATCGCCGAACTCGCACCAGACGGTCTTGCCCGGGCTGCGTTCGCCGACGCCCCAGCGGTCGGCCAGGGCCGCGACGAGGAGCAGGCCGCGGCCGGACTCCGCGTCGGGGGCGGCGGGCGGGCGCGGGGCGGGGGTGCCGCCGCCGCTGTCGTGGACCTCGATCCGCAGCGGGCCGGGGCGCTCCAGGAAGAGGTACAGCCGGTAGCCCCGGCCGGGTGGGACGCCGTGCCGGAGCGCGTTGGTGGCGAGCTCGCTCACGCACAGCAGTACGGCGTCCGCGCGGGCGTCCAGGCCCCAGTCGGCCAGCGCGGCGCGGGCGAAGGCGCGGGCGAGCGGGACGGAGCGGCGTTCCCGGCGGTAGAACGCCTCCCGGAACAGCGGCAGTTGGTCGGTCATGGAGATCACGCTGGCGCCTTGCGTCACTTCCGCCCCAGGGGTCGGACCCGTACAGATTCTTTGTACGGGTCCGGAAGGCGTCGGGTACGCGCGGCACGGGGAAGGCACCGCTCATGCAACGCGGTGCGAACCCCCGGAAGAAGGTCCCGTCGTGGGAAGTGGTCGGCGCCCTGGTGGCGCTCTACCGGAAGCAGGCGGGCCTGACCCAGCCGCAGTTGGCCGCGCGGGTGTGCGTGGGCCTGGAGACGCTGGGCTCGATCGAGCAGGGGCGGCGGGCGCTGCGGCTGCGCCTGGCGGCCGAGCTGGACGAGCTGCTGGAGACCGGCGGGGCGCTGGCCGTGGCGGTCGGGAAGGCGCCGAAGAAGGAGCGCTATCCGGCCTTCGCCCAGGAGTTCATCGAGCTGGAGGCCCAGGCCCTCGCGCTGTCCTCCTACGAGAACGCGGTGGTGCCGGGGCTGCTCCAGACGCCGGACTACGCCCGTGCGGTCTTCGACTGCCTGTATCCGCCGCTCACCGCACAGGAGGCGGAGGACCGGATGCTGGACCGGATCGACCGGCAGCGGGTCTTCGAGCAGCAGCCCTGGCCGCCGATGATGTCCTTCGTACTGAACGAGGCCGTGCTTGAGCAGCCGATCGGCGGCCGGGAGGTGCTGCGCGAGCAGCTGCGGCACCTGCGGCTGATGGCCGAGCGCCCCTTCCTCTCGCTCCAGGTCGTCCCCACAGCACGCACCCGGCACGCGGGGCTCGCGGGGCCGATGGTGCTCCTGGAGACGCCCGACCACGAGCACGTCGCCTACATCGAGGGGCAGCGGGTCAGCTTCCTCATCGACGACCCCGACGAGGTCGGTCTCCTGCAGGCCAAGTATGGAATGCTGCGGTCACAGGCCCTGACGCCCGAGGACACCATGGGCCTGCTGGAGCGTCTGGCAGGAGTGACATGAGCGCAGCAGCAGCACTTTCGTGGTTCAAGTCCAGCTACAGCAGCGACGAGGGCGGCAACTGCCTCGAAGTCGCCTACGAGTGGCGGAAGTCCAGCCACAGCGGCGACGAGGGCGGCAACTGCGTCGAGGTGGCCGCCCATCCCGCCGCCGTGCACGTCCGGGACTCCAAGCTCGGCGGCAGCGGCCCGGTCTTCACCGTCTCCCCCGCCGCCTGGCACGCCTTCGTCGGGACCGCCGGTCACTGACCCGCCGCACCGACGGGAGACCGCCCGCGCCCTCCGGGACCTCCGGTCCCCGGAGCGGTGCGGACGGGCTTCCCGGGCTTCCCCTGTTCGATTGACCGCCCCGAGCCGCGAGCGGCAGGCTGAGTGCCTGTCAATTCGCGTGATCTGGGGGAAGTTTGAGCGGCACCGCACATCACATCGGGCCGGACTCGGCACCCGACCGGTACCGCCTGCTGCGGTCCATCGGTCGGGGCGGCGAGGCCGTGCTCTACCTGGCGGAGATCGAGCTGGCCGGCGGGACGGAGCCCGTCGTCGTCAAGGTGCTGGACTCCAAGACGACGATCACGCCCGAGCTGTTCGAACGGATCAGCCGGAAGTGGAACGAGCAGGCCGAGCTGCTGCGCTTCGTCCACCGCCCCGGCGTGGTCGGCGTCCGGGAGCACTTCCAGGGCCCGCCGATCCACCGCCCGGGCGAGTCCGGCGCGCTCAGCGGGCGCGCCCTGGTGCTCGTCATGAACCACGTCGACGGGCTCGACCTGCGCGACTGGCGGGCCGAGCGCACCCTGGCCACGCCCGCCGAACGGCGCGAGGTGATGCGGACCCTGGAGCAGCTCGCCGACGTCCTCGACTGGCTGCACTCGGGCAGGGCCACGCCCTCCGGCCGGGTGGTGGTGCACGGCGACCTCTCCCCCGGCAACGTCATGGTCGACCAGCACGGCCAGGCCACCCTGGTGGACTTCGGGCTGAGCAAGCTGACCGCCGACCACCAGACGGCCGAGGTGTGGTTCACCCCCGGATACGCGGCGCCCGAGGTCTTCGAGGGCAAGCGCACCCCCGGGTCCGACCGCTACGCCTTCGGGGCCATCGCCCACTTCCTGCTGAGCGGCGAGTCCCCGCCGCCGGTGCCGGAGCAGCTGAGCGCCGCGCTCGCCGCGCTGCCGCCCGTCGCGGCGCTGCCGCCGGAGCAGCGGGCCCGGGTGCTGAGCATCGCGGCGGCCGATCCGGACGAGCGGCCGGTGAGCCTGTCCGGCTGGGTGAAGGACGTACGGCACGGCGTCGTGTCCACCACCACGACGAACCGGCCGGCCACCCTCCAGGACGCCGTACCACCCCCCGTTCCGCCGCTCGCCGCTCCGGCACCGCCGACCGCGCCCCCGGTCCGGGACGCCGTCCCACCGGTCCCACCGCCGGGCACCCCGCCCCTCGCGCCCCCGCCCCTCGCGCCGGACGGCACGGGCGCGCCGGGAGCCGCCGGTGCTCCGGGTGCTCCGGGTGCTCCGCAGGGCTTCGGTCCGCCGACGTACCCGGTCACCACCGGGCCGGCAGCGGCCCCGGGTCCACTGGCCGCCCCGGGACCGGCGGCGGCCCGTCCGGAGCGGCCCGAGCAGCCGGCCGGGGCCACGCACGCCGCTCACCAGGGGATCTCCGGTCCCGGCGGTCCGTCGTCCGGCGCCCCGGTCACGGCCCCGCCCCCCGCTCCGCGCCGCAAGCGCCGCACCGGCCCCGTCCTGGGCGCCGTCGCCGCGGTCGCGGTCATCGCACTGGCCGCCGCGGTCGGGGTGAAGCTGCTCGGCGACCGGGCCGGGCAGGACGCCGACTCCGCGAAGGGCGGCGGCGCGACCGCCTCCGCACCGGCCGCCACCGCACCGGCCGCCACCGGACCCGCGGTGGACACGGAGCCGACCGCCGAGTCGCCCTCGCCCGACCCCACCGCCCTGGAGCCGGAGCCGGTCGACGCGGACCCCACGGACGCCGATCCGACGGGGACGGAGTCCGCCGACCCGAGCGGTTCCGTCGGTCCCTCCTACGCCTCCGACGCCCGCGTGGCCGATCTGACGGCGCTGACCCCGATCTCCGAGCACAATTTCAAAATCACCTCGACCAAGATCGACACCAAGGAGTACGGCGCCGCCCTGCACGGGAGCTGCTACTACGGCGCCTACGTCGAGTACGACCTCAACCGCGCCTGGGAGACCTTCGAGTTCACCGCCGGCGTCGACGACGGTTCGAAGGTCGAGGCGGCCCGGGTCGTCATCTCCGTGGACGACCAGCCGGCCCTGTTCAACGAGAACGTGCACCTGGGCAAGCCGGTCTCGCGCACCCTGAACGTCACCGGTGCGCTGCGGCTGCGCCTGAAGGTCGAGTCCTCCTCCTGCTCCCAGCACGGCAACGGCGTGATCGCCGCACCCACCCTGCGCCGCTGACCGGGCACGCGAAGGGCGGCCCCGCACCGGAAGTCCGGTGCGGGGCCGCCCTCGTGCGCGTCCGTCGGCAGGCTCAGCCCTCGGAGACGCCCAGCTTCTCCAGGATGAGGTCCTTGACCTTCGCCGCGTCCGCCTGCCCGCGGGTGGCCTTCATGACCGCGCCGACCAGGGCGCCGACCGCCGCGACCTTGCCGCCGCGGATCTTGTCGGCGATGGCCGCGTTGCCCGCGATGGCCTCGTCGACGGCCGTGCCGAGGGCACCGTCGTCGGAGACGACCTTCAGCCCGCGCTTCTCGACGACCTCGTCCGGGGTGCCCTCGCCGGCGAGGACGCCCTCGATGACCTGGCGGGCCAGCTTGTCGTTGAGGTCGCCGGCCGAGACCAGCGCCGACACCCGGGCCACGTCGGACGGGGTGATCGGGAGCTCCTCCAGGGAGACGCCCTGCTCGTTGGCGTTGCGGGCGAGCTCGCCCATCCACCACTTGCGGGCCGAAGCCGCGTCCGCGCCCGCCTCGACGGTGGCGACGATCGGGTCGACCGCGCCCGCGTTCAGGATGGCCTGCATCTCCACCTCGGAGACGCCCCACTCCTCGCGCAGCCGGTTGCGGCGCACGCGCGGCAGCTCGGGCAGGGCGGCGCGCAGCTCCTCGACCCACGCACGGGCGGGGGCCACCGGCACCAGGTCCGGCTCCGGGAAGTAGCGGTAGTCCTCGGCGTTGTCCTTGATGCGGCCGGAGGTGGTGGTGCCGTCGTCCTCGTGGAAGTGGCGGGTCTCCTGGACGATGGTGCCGCCGGACTCCAGGACGGCCGCGTGGCGCTGGATCTCGAAGCGCGCCGCACGCTCCACGGAGCGGAGCGAGTTGACGTTCTTCGTCTCCGAGCGGGTGCCGAAGGTGCTGGAACCCTTCGGCATCAGGGACAGGTTCACGTCACAGCGCATCTGGCCCTTGTCCATGCGCGCCTCGGAGACGCCCAGGGCACGGATCAGCTCGCGCAGCTCGGCCACGTACGCCTTGGCGACCTCGGGGGCCCGCTCGCCCGCGCCCTCGATGGGCTTGGTGACGATCTCGATGAGCGGGATGCCGGCCCGGTTGTAGTCGAGCAGCGAGTGCGAGGCGCCGTGGATGCGGCCGGTCGCGCCACCGATGTGGGTGGACTTGCCGGTGTCCTCCTCCATGTGGGCGCGCTCGATCTCCACGCGGAAGACCTCGCCGTCCTCCAGCTGGACGTCCAGATAGCCGTTGAAGGCGATCGGCTCGTCGTACTGGGAGGTCTGGAAGTTCTTCGGCATGTCCGGATAGAAGTAGTTCTTCCGGGCGAAGCGGCACCACTCGGCGATCTCGCAGTTGAGCGCGAGGCCGATCTTCACGGCGGACTCGACGCCGATCGCGTTGACCACCGGCAGCGAACCGGGCAGGCCGAGGCAGGTCGGGCAGGTCTGCGAGTTGGGCTCCGCACCCAGCTCGGTCGAACAACCGCAGAACATCTTCGTCTTGGTGCCGAGCTCGACATGGACCTCAAGGCCCATGACGGGGTCGTACTCGGCGAGCGCAGCCTCGTACGACAGCAGTTCAGTGACAGTCACGGTGAGAATTCCCTCTGGGCCTTCGGCCTCAGCCGAACAGGACGTCGTCGTCACCGATGCGCTTGAGCTCGCGCACGAGGAGAGCGACGCCGGTGGCGATGGCGGCGGCGGAGACGACGGCGTCGATCAGCTTGAGCGCGTCGTGTTCGCTGCGGGCCTTCCGGGCCTGCTTGATCACGCCGAGCGCGCCGAACGCCGTGGTGCCGATGGACAGGTAGGTGCCGGTCTTGGACTTCTTGAAGCCCTTGGCCTTCTGCAGTGCACTGGTACTCAAAGCGACGGAGCCTCCTCAAGCAGCGGGTGTCCCCACTTTTCCACGAAGGCGGCCTCGACGGCAGCGCCGACCTTGTAGAGCCGGTCGTCCTTCATGGCGGGGGCGATGATCTGCAGACCGACCGGGAGACCGTCCTCGGGCGCCAGGCCGCAGGGCAGCGACATGGCGGCGTTGCCGGCCAGGTTGGTCGGGATGGTGCACAGGTCCGCGAGGTACATCGCCATCGGGTCGTCGGCGCGCTCGCCGATCGGGAAGGCGGTGGTGGGGGTCGTCGGGGAGACGATGACGTCCACCTCCTCGAAGGCCTTCTCGAACTCGCGGGTGATGAGGGTGCGGACCTTCTGGGCCGAGCCGTAGTACGCGTCGTAGTAGCCGGAGCTGAGCGCGTACGTGCCGAGGATGACCCGGCGCTTGACCTCGTCGCCGAAGCCCGCCTCGCGGGTGAGGGCGGTGACGTCCTCGGCGGAGCGCGTGCCGTCGTCGCCGACCCGCAGGCCGTAGCGCATGGCGTCGAAGCGGGCCAGGTTGGAGGAGCACTCCGACGGCGCGATCAGGTAGTACGCCGAGAGGGCCAGGTCGAAGGTCGGGCAGTCCACCTCGACGATCTCGGCGCCCAGCGAGACGAGCAGCTCGACGGACTCGTCGAAGCGCTGCACCACGCCGGCCTGGTAGCCCTCGCCGCGGAACTGCTTGACGACGCCGATCCGCATGCCGGCGACCGAACCGTTCCGCGCGGCCTCGACGACCTGCGGGACCGGGGCGTCGATGGAGGTCGAGTCGAGCGGGTCGTGCCCGGCGATCGCCTCGTGCAGGAGGGCCGCGTCCAGGACCGTGCGGGCACAGGGGCCGCCCTGGTCGAGGGAGGACGAGAAGGCCACCATGCCGTAGCGGGAGACGCCGCCGTAGGTCGGCTTGACGCCGACGGTGCCGGTGACGGCCGCGGGCTGGCGGATGGAACCGCCGGTGTCCGTGCCGATGGCGAGCGGGGCCTCGTACGCGGCGAGGGCGGCCGAGGAACCGCCGCCGGAGCCGCCGGGGATCCGGGTGAGGTCCCAGGGGTTGCCGGTCGGGCCGTAGGCGCTGTTCTCCGTGGAGGAGCCCATCGCGAACTCGTCCATGTTGGTCTTGCCGAGGATGACGACGTCAGCGGCCTTGAGGTTCTTGACCAGGGTCGCGTCGTACGGCGGGATCCAGCCCTCCAGGATCTTCGAACCCACGGTCGTCGGCATGCCGGCGGTGGTGAAGATGTCCTTGAGCGCGAGCGGCACGCCGGCGAGCGGGCCGAGCTTCTCGCCGCGGGCGCGCTTCTCGTCGACGGCGCGGGCCTGGGCGAGGGCGCCCTCCCGGTCGACGTGCAGGAAGGCGTGGACCTTCTCGTCGACGGCCTCGATGCGGGCGAGGTGGGCCTCGGTGACCTCGACCGCGGTGAGCTCGCCGGAGGCGATCTTCCCGGCGATCTCGGCCGCGGTGAGCTTGATGATGGTGTTGTCCGTCATGACTTCTTAGTCCTCCCCCAGGATCTGCGGCACCTTGAAACGCTGCTGCTCCTGGGCCGGGGCGCCGGAGAGCGCCTGCTCGGGGGTGAGCGACGGACGGACCTCGTCCGCGCGCATGACATTGGTCAGCGGCAGCGGGTGGGAGGTCGGCGGTACGTCTTGGTCGGCGACCTCGGAGACGCGGGCGACCGCGCCGATGATGTCGTCGAGCTGACCGGCGAAGTGATCGAGTTCTTCGCCCTTCAGCTCCAGACGCGCCAGCCGTGCGAGGTGGGCGACCTCCTCGCGCGTGATGCCAGGCATGCGGATCCTCACGGGGTGCGTTTGATGGTGTTGGCCCAATCCTATGGGGCCGGTACCGCTGCCCGTGAAACGGTTTGCCCCCGGAGGGGGTCACTCACTGCACGACCTGCCCCGAGGGCTGGTCGAGATCGGCGGGTTCGGTCGTGTCGGCGGGGCGGCGCCAGCCGTGCTCACCACGGGCGAGGAGCCAGGAGGTGGCCTCGGCGGGCGGCATCGCGGCGGCGACCAGCCAGCCCTGCACGGCGTCGCACCCCAGGTCGCGCAGGCGCTCCCAGGTCTCGTCGTCCTCGACCCCCTCGGCGACCACGAGGAGCCCGAGGGAGTGGGCGAGGTCGACGGTGCAGCGCACGATCTCGGCGTCCTCGGTGTCGACGGCGAGCCGGGCGACGAAGGAGCGGTCGATCTTCAGTTCGCTGACGGGCAGGCGGCGCAGGTGGACCAGGGAGGAGTAGCCGGTGCCGAAGTCGTCGAGGGACATCTTGACGCCGTGGCCGGTGAGGCCGTTCAGGGTGTCGGCGGCTCGCTGGGGGTCCTCCAGGAGCACGTGTTCCGTTATCTCCAGCTGGAGGGCGCCGGCCGGGACGCCGTGCCGGGCGAGGCGGGCGGCGACGGCACCGGCGAAGCCGGGGGTGTGGACGTCGCGCGGCGAGACGTTGACGGCGACCGGCACGTTGAGGTTTTGGGCACGCCAGCGGGCGACCTGGGCGAGGGCGGTTTCCAGGACGTACTCGGTGAGGTGGGGCATCAGCCCGGAGGACTCGGCAATGGCGATGAACTCGTCCGGCGGAACCTTTCCCCGCTCGGGATGGACCCAGCGGACGAGCGCCTCCAGGCCCGCGACCTGACCGTCGAAGCGGACCTTGGGCTGGTAGTGGAGTTCGACCTCGCCGGCGTCCAGGGCGCGGCGGAGGTCGCCGAGGAGGCCGAGCCGGTCGGGGGTGTTGGAGTCGCGCTTGGACTCGTAGACCTCGACGCCGGTGCGGTCGCGCTTGGCCTGGTACATGGCGACGTCGGCGCGGCGCAGCAGGCCCTCGGCGTCGAGGGCGTGGTCGGGGAAGACGGCGACTCCGGCGCTGGCCTCCAGGACCAGGGTGAGGCCGTCCAGGTCGAGCGGGGAGGAGAGCTCGGCAACGAGGTGGCGGGCGACCCGCTGGGCGCTGGTGGTGGAGTCGGCGGTGGGCAGCAGGACGGCGAACTCGTCGCCGCCGAGCCGGGCGGCCTCGGCGCCGCGGGGCAGGGCGAGGCGGAGGCGCTCGGCGATCTGGAGGAGCAGCCGGTCGCCGGCGAGGTGGCCGAGGGTGTCGTTGACCGACCGGAAGCGGTCCAGGTCGATCAGGACGAGGGCGGCCCGGGTGTCCTCGTCCTCGGCCTCCTCCAGGGCGGTCCAGGCCCGCTCCAGGAGCCACTGGCGGTTGGGGAGGCCGGTGAGCGGGTCGCGGAGCTGTTCCTCGGCGCGGGCGCGGGCGATCCAGAGGGTGGAGTCCAGGGCGATGAGGGGGACGGCGAAGAGCGGCAGCAGGACCGGTCGGGTGGCGGCGACGACGCAGATGAGCGGGGCGATGCCGAGGAGCGCGACGGCGACGAGGCCCTGTCGGAGGAGGGCGGTGCGGGCGGCGGTGGGCAGTCCACCGCTCTGGGGTGCGAGGGTGTACCACAGGAGCAGGCGGGTGACCACGAGGTAGGTGGCCGCGGCGATCACGACTTCCGGCAGGTCCCCGATCGTCCAGTCGAGGGGTTGCCAGGGCCGCTCGACGGTCGGCACGTCGCCGAAGAGGGCGAGGACGAGGGCGGCTGCGCCGACCCCGAGGACGTCGGCGGCGCCGTGCAGCAGCCCCTGGCGCCAGCGGTGTCGGCGCGCCGCACCGACCAGGGTGACGATGGTGAGCGCGACGAGTCCGGCGGGCACCCAGCCGTACAGCAGGAGGACGGCGAGGGTGAGGGCGGCGCCGGAGCCGGTGCCGCCCCACCAGCGGTCCCGCCCGAGGGCGACCAGGTGGCCGACGATGAGCCCGGTGAGGACGGCGAGGGACCAGCCGGTGACGCTGCCGGGGAAGAGCCCGTGACCGGTGCTCAGGGCCTGCTGGAACCCGGCGACGAGCACGACGGCTGCCACGCCCACCACGGCTGCGGGCAGCCGGGAGGGAAAGCCCAGGGTGACCACACGGCCGTGCGGCCGTGGGACCCGGGCGGCGCTCTCGGTCGGTTCCATTCCCGTCCCTCTCACAGGCGGCGGTGCCGTCGGTGTGCGATGGGCCGCGTGGCGCGGCCGTACGTCGTCCGGTCGTGCGCCCGGCGGGCGCACGGCCGCTGTCGGGCGACCGCTTCAGGTACGCGCGGGGCCGTTGTCCTCACGCGATGACCCCACGGAGCCCTCGCGCAAGCGTGCAGGACTGGACGCACGGTCACCAGAGTAGGCCGCCGAGGGCCCCGGCGGGCAGCGCTCTCCCTCTCTTGCCCGAATGCGACCTGGCCACCCGTAACCATCTGGTATGAGCCGAACGGGTGAGATTCCAGGGGCTGTCGGGGCCTACTCGACGAGGGGGACCGCGACCTCACGAGCTGCCTCGGGCCCTTGTTCAAGCAGGACGGAGAAGCCTTCCTCGTTCAGAACCGGAACTTTCAGCTGCATCGCCTTGTCGTACTTGGAACCAGGGTTTTCACCGACCACGACGAAGGAAGTCTTCTTCGAAACGGAACCAGTTACCTTAGCTCCGAGCCGCTGGAGCGACTCTTTTGCGCCATCCCTGGTGAACTTTTCCAGGGTGCCGGTGACCACGACCGTGAGCCCTTCCAGCGGACGCGGTCCCTCGTCCTCGCCGGCCCCCTCGTCCTCCAGGCTGACCCCGGCGGCACGCCACTTGCGCACGATCTCGCGGTGCCACTCCTCGGAGAACCACTGCTTCACGGCGGCGGCGATGATCCCGCCGACCCCGTCGACGGCCGCCAGCTCCTCCTCGGTCGCCTGCTCGATCCGCTCCAGCGAACGGAACTCACGCGCCAGGGCCTCGGCCGCGACCGGCCCCACGTGACGGATCGACAGGCCGTTGATGAAACGGGCGAGCGGGCGCTCCTTGGCCGCCGCGATGTTCTCCAGCATGGCGAGGGCGTTCTTCCTGGGCTCGCCCTCCTTGTTGGCGAAGACCGTGGCGATCTTCGCCTCGCCGGTCTTCGGGTCCCGCTTGGGCAGTCCGCTGTCCTGGTCGAGGACGTACGCCTTGATGGGGAGGAGCTGCTCGATGGTGAGGTCGAAGAGGTCGCCCTCGTCGGCCAGCGGCGGCTCGGCCGGCTCCAGGGGCCGGGTGAGGGCGGCGGCGGCCACGGCGCCGAAGTTCTCGATGTCCAGGCACTGCCGACCGGCCAGGAAGAACAGCCGCTCGCGCAACTGGGCCGGGCAGGTCCGGGCGTTCGGGCAACGGAGGTCGATGTCGCCCTCCTTCATCGCCTTCAGCGGCGTCCCGCACTCCGGGCACTCGACCGGCATCACGAACTCCCGCTCGGTGCCGTCCCGCAGGTCGGCGACCGGACCGAGGATCTCCGGAATGACGTCGCCGGCCTTGCGCAGCACCACCGTGTCGCCGATCAGCACGCCCTTCGCCTTCACCACCTCCTGGTTGTGGAGGGTGGCGAACTCCACCTCGGAGCCGGCGACCGTGACCGGCTCCACCTGTGCGTACGGGGTGACGCGCCCGGTCCGACCGACGCCGACCTTGATGTCGATCAGCTTGGTGTTGACCTCTTCCGGCGCGTACTTCCAGGCGATCGCCCAGCGCGGGGCGCGCGCCGTGGAGCCCAAGCGGCCCTGGAGCGGGATCTCGTCGAGCTTGACGACGACCCCGTCGATCTCGTGCTCCACGGAGTGCCGGTTCTCCCCGAAGTGCGCGATGAACTCCCGCACCCCGTCGAGCGAGTCGACCACCTTGTTGTGCCGGGCGGTGGGCAGGCCCCACGCGTGGAGCAGTCCGTACGTCTCCGAGAGCCGCGAGACCTCGAAGCCCTCCCGGGCACCGATGCCGTGCACGACCATGTGGAGCGGGCGGGAGGCGGTGACCTTCGGGTCCTTCTGCCGCAGCGAGCCCGCCGCTGCGTTCCGCGGATTGGCGAAGGGCTTGTCACCGCCCTCGACCAGGCGTGCGTTGAGCGCCTCGAAGCCCTCCATCGGGAAGTAGACCTCGCCCCGGACCTCGACGAGCTCCGGCACCCGGTCGCCGTGCAGCCGCTCGGGTACGTCCGCGATCGTGCGGACGTTGGGCGTGATGTCCTCGCCGGTGCGGCCGTCGCCGCGGGTGGCGGCCCGGGTCAGCCGCCCGTGTTCGTACGTGAGGTTCACCGCGAGGCCGTCGACCTTCAGCTCGCACAGGAAGCGGAAGTCGGACGTGCCGACGTCCCGTGCGACCCGCTCGGCCCAGGTGGCCAACTCCTCGTCGTCGAAGGCGTTGTCCAGGGAGAGCATCCGCTCCCGGTGCTGGACGGCCGTGAACTCGGTCTCGTACTGACCGGCGACCTTCTGGGTCGGCGAGTCCGGCGTCCGCAGCTCCGGGTACTGCTCCTCCAGCACTTCCAGCGCCCGCAGGAGCCCGTCGAACTCGCCGTCGCTGATGACCGGCTGGTCCTTCACGTAGTACCGGAAGCGGTGCTCCTCGACCTGCTCGGCCAGCTCGGCGTGCTTCTCCCGCGCCTCGGCGGGCAGGGCCCCCTGCTCGACTGCCACCTTCGTCCGTCCTCCCGTGCTTCGAAACCCGGTCACTCTGGGTTGTCCGCGAGCGATCTCGCCGCCCGGACGCAGTGGGCGAGCGCCGCCCGGGCGTAGCCGGGGGAAGCGCCCGCGAGACCGCAGGTCGGCGTGACGACCACGGACTCCGCGAGGGTCCCCGGATCCAGCCCCAGCCTGCGCCACAGCGTCCTGACACCCATGACGCTACCGCCCGGGTCCGACAACGCCGCGTCGGTGGACGGGACCACACCGGTGAAGAGCTTCGTGCCCGCTTCGACCGCCTCGCCGATCGACTCCTCGTCACGCTCGGTGAGCAGCCCGAAATCGAACGAGACGCCGTCGACCCCGGCCCTCCGCAGCAGCGCGAAGGGGACTTCGGGGGCGCAGGTGTGAACGGTCACGGGGCCGTCGTGAACGGCGAACACGTCCCGCAGGGCGCTCTCCACGACCTGCCGGTCGACGGCCCGGTGGGTGCGGTAGCCGCTGGCGGTGCGGACCCGGCCCTGCAGCACGGCGGTGAGCGAGGGCTCGTCGAGCTGGAGGACCGGTCGGGCCCCCGGGACCCGCTTGCGCAGCTCCGCCAGGTGCGCGCGGAGGCCCTCGGCGAGGGAACCGGCCAGGTCGCGGCAGGCGCCGGCGTCGCCGAGGGCGACCTCGCCGCCGCGCAGCTCCAGGGCCGCGGCGAGCGTCCACGGGCCCACGGCCTGGACCTTGAGCGGCCCCTCGTAGCCCTGGGTGAACTCCTCCAGGGCGTCGAGGTCCTCGCCGAGCCAGGAACGGGCCCGGCGGGTGTCGCGACCGGGCCGGTCGCTGATCCGCCAGCCGCTCGGCTCCACGTGCGCGTACAGGTCGACGAGCATGCCGGTCGTCCGGCCGATCATGTCGGCGCCGGGTCCCCGCGCGGGCAACTCGGCGAGGAACGGGAAGTCCTCGAAGGAACCGGTGACCGTCTTGGCCGCCTCGCGCGCGTCGCCGCCGGGCAGGGAGCCGACGCCGGTGGCCGGGCCCCAGGGCTTGGTGTCGTCCACGCCTATCGCCCCGGACGCACGGTGAGGTCGTTGATCTCGGCGTCCCGCGGCAGGTCGATCGCGGCGAGGACCGCCGTCGCGACCGACTCGGGATCGATCCACCGCGACGGGTCGTACTCCTTGCCCTCCTGCCGGTGCACCTTCTCCTGCATGGGGCTGGCGGTGCGGCCCGGGTAGACCGAGGTCACCCGCACCCCGTTGGCGTGCTCCTCGTGGCGCAGCGAGTCCGCGAGCGCCTTGAGGCCGTGCTTGGAGGCGGCGTACGCGGCCCACTCGGCGTGCGCGTTGAGCCCGGCACCCGAGTTCACGAAGACGACGTGTCCCTGGGCGACCCGCAGTTGGGGCAGGAAGTGCCGGGTCAGCTCGGCCGGGGCGACCAGGTTGACGTTCAGCTGGTGGTGCCAGGTCTTCGGGGTGAGGTCTCCGACCGGCCCGAGGTCGACGACGCCCGCGATGTGCAGCAGGCCGTCCACCCGCTCCGGGAGGCTCTGGTGCGAGAACGCCCAGGACAGCCGGTCCGGGTCGGCGAGGTCCCCGACGAGCGTCCGCGCTCCGGGGAACTGCGCGGCGAGCTCCTTGGCCCGGCCCGCGTCGCGCGCGTGGAGGACGAGCTCGTCCCCGCGCGCGTGGAGGCGGCGGGCGACGGCCGCGCCGATGCCGGAACCCGCTCCGGTGATCACATGTGTAGCCATGGGAGCCATGCTCCCATCAGCGGGAGCCGATCCCGGCCTCCAGGTGGGCGAGGGCCGTCGGGCCGTCGTCGGCGGGGAGGAAGACGCAGATGTTCACGGGCCCCACCGTAGGGGGTGGCGGCAGGGGGCCGACGGGCGACGGGCTCCGGCGTCCACGCCCACGGCCCCACCACGGCCGCACCGCGCTCGACGGCCGGCCACCCGCCGGCCGCGGCGCCGTCCTCACCGGGCCGGGCGCCTAGGCCGTGGTCGGTGCGGCCGTGCGCCGGGTGGTCGCGGCGATCGTCGCCGAGCCCACCACGCGGGTGCCGTCGTACAGGACGATCGCCTGGCCGGGCGCCACGCCGCGGACGGGCCCGTCGAAGAGGACCTTCAGTTCGCCGTCCTCGATCGCCGCGCGCACCGGCGTCTCCTCGCCGTGGGCGCGGAGCTGGGCGGTGTAGCGGCCGGGGCCCTCGGGGGCGGTGCCGCACCAGCGGGGCTTGATCGCGGTGAGGGCGGTGACGTCGAGCGCCTCGGCGGGGCCGACGGTGACGGTGTTGTTCACCGGCGAGATGTCGAGGACGTAGCGGGGCTTGCCGTCGGCGGCCGGGTGGCCGATCCGCAGGCCCTTGCGCTGGCCGATGGTGAAGCCGTACGCGCCCTCGTGGGTGCCGACCTTCGTGCCGGCCTCGTCGACGATGTCGCCCTCCGCCTTGCCCAGGCGGGCGGCGAGGAAGCCCTGGGTGTCACCGTCGGCGATGAAGCAGATGTCGTGGCTGTCGGGCTTCTTGGCGACCGCGAGCCCCCGCCGCTCGGCCTCGGCCCGGATCTCGTCCTTGGTCGTGAGGGTGTCCCCCAGGGGGAACATGGCGTGCGCGAGCTGCTTCTCGTCGAGGACGCCGAGGACGTACGACTGGTCCTTGGCCATGTCGGAGGCGCGGTGCAGCTCACGGGTGCCGTCCTCGCGGAGGACGACGGTGGCGTAGTGGCCGGTGCAGACCGCGTCGAAGCCGAGGGCGAGCGCCTTGTCGAGCAGCGCCGCGAACTTGATCTTCTCGTTGCAGCGCAGGCACGGGTTGGGCGTGCGGCCGGCCTCGTACTCGGCGACGAAGTCGTCGACGACGTCCTCGCGGAAGCGCTCGGCGAGGTCCCACACGTAGAAGGGGATCCCGATGACGTCGGCCGCCCGACGTGCGTCGCGCGAGTCCTCGATCGTGCAGCAGCCGCGCGCTCCGGTGCGGAAGGACTGCGGGTTCGCGGAGAGGGCGAGGTGCACGCCGGTGACGTCGTGACCGGCTTCGGCGGCGCGGGCGGCGGCGACAGCGGAGTCCACTCCGCCCGACATGGCGGCGAGGACGCGGAGGGGGCGCGGGGGCGGAGTCTGAGTCATAGCCCTACCAGGGTACGGGGCGCCGGGAACCGCGGTCGTGGCGGTGAGCGTTCTCCACGACATGGGCAGCAAGTCGAACAGGGGTGTGGGGCGGCGGGCCGTGCTGTGGGGCGGCGCGGCCGCCGCGGTGGGCGCGGTGGCGCTGGCCGGGGACGAGCTGGGGCGCTTCTGGTGGCGGCTGCCGGGGGTGCAGAGGAAGAGGGTCGAGGGGGAGCTGGACCACAAGGGGGCCGAGTGGACGTCGGCGGCGCGGGCCAACTGGCGGCGGGCCGACCGGCCGGACGACTACCCGATCGACCGGGTGGTGATCCACGTCGTCCAGGGGAGCTACGGGACCGCGCTGAAGGTCTTCAAGAATCCGGGGCACGGGGCCGCCGCGCACTACGTGGTCCGCAAGGACGGGCACGTGGCGCAGATGATCCGGGAGCTCGACGTCGCCTTCCACGCCGGCAACCGCGACATGAACGAGCGGAGCATCGGCATCGAGCACGAGGGCTACGTCGACCGGCCGCAGGACTTCACGGCGGCGATGTACGCGGGGTCGGCGCGGCTGACGGCCGACATCTGCGCCCGGTACGGGATACCCGTGGACCGGGAGCACATCATCGGGCACGTGGAGGTCGCGGGCACCGACCACACCGATCCCGGCCCGCACTGGAACTGGGACCGCTATCTGGTGCTCGTGCGGAAGGAGCGCGCGCTGCTCAGCTGAGCCCGGCGGTGCGGGCGCGCTCGACGGCGGGGCCGATGGCCCCGGCGACCGCGGCCACGTCCTCCTGGGTGGAGGTGTGGCCGAGGGAGAAGCGCAGGGTGCCCCGGGCCAGGTCCGGGTCGGTGCCGGTGGCGAGCAGGACGTGACTGGGCTGGGCGATGCCGGCGGTGCAGGCGGAGCCGGTGGAGCAGGCGATGCCGGCCGCGTCGAGCAGCAGGAGCAGGGAGTCGCCCTCGCAGCCGGGGAAGGTGAAGTGCGCATTGGCGGGGAGCCGGTCCACCGGATCCCCGCCGAGGAGCGCGTCGGGGACGACCGTGCGGACGGCGCTGACGAGCGCGTCGCGCAGGGCGCCGACCTCCCGGGCGAAGTCCTCCTGGCCCTCGGTGGCGAGCCGGGCGGCGACGGCGAAGGCCGCGACGGCGGGGACGTCGAGGGTGCCGGAGCGGACGTGGCGTTCCTGACCGCCGCCGTGCAGCACGGGCACGGGGGTGTGCTCACGGCCCAGGAGGAGGGCGCCGATGCCGTAGGGGCCGCCGATCTTGTGTCCGGAAACCGTCATGGCGGCGAGTCCGGAGGCGCCGAAGTCGACCGGAACCTGCCCCACGGCCTGGACGGCGTCGGCGTGCAGGGGGACGCCGAACTCTGCTGCGGCGTCGGCGAGCTGACGGACCGGCATGACGGTGCCGATCTCGTTGTTGGCCCACATGACGGTGGCCAGGGCGACGGACTCGGGATCGCGGGCGATCGCCTCGCGCAGGGCCTCGGGGTGCACCCGGCCGTGGTGGTCGACCGGGAGGTACTCGACGGTGGCGCCCTCGTGGGCGGCGAGCCAGTCGACGGCGTCGAGGACGGCGTGGTGCTCGACCGGGCTCGCCAGGACGCGGGTGCGGCGGGGGTCGGCGTCGCGCCGGGACCAGTACAGGCCCTTCACGGCGAGGTTGTCCGCCTCCGTGCCGCCGGAAGTGAGGACGACCTCGCTCGGGCGTGCGCCGAGTGCGGCGGCGAGGGTCTCGCGCCCCTCCTCGACGGTCCGCCGGGCCCGCCGTCCGGCGGCGTGCAGGGAGGAGGCGTTGCCCGTGACGGCGAGCTGGGCGGTCATCGCCTCGATCGCCTCGGGCAGCATGGGCGTGGTCGCGGCGTGGTCGAGGTAAGCCATGGTGGGTCGATTCTACGAGCCCGGGGACGGCGGCCCGGCGCCCGGCCCGTTCTTGCCGGTGGCCGATCCTCGCTCCCCGGCCGCCCGGGGAGCGATCGCCCCGCCCGGGCCGCCCGGGAGCAGGGCCGGTGGCGGCCCCGGCGGGGCCGGGCGGCGGTCGTGCGGGGGTTCAGTCGCGCGGGGCGCGGGCCAGTTGACGGGACTGGGCGACCAGACGACCGGCGCTGTCCCAGACGTCGGCGTCCTCCTCCAGGAAACCGCCGGCGAGGTTCCGGGTGGTGATCGAGACCCGCAGCGGTCCGGGGGCCGGGCGGCAGCGGACGTGCGTGGTCAGCTCGACGGTCGGGGTCCAGCCCTTGAGGCCCAGCTCGAAGGAGGTCGGCGGCAGGGCGTCGACCGCGAGCAGGAGCGAGAGGGCGTCGGGCTCGCGGCCGTCGGCCAGGCCGAACCAGGCCCGCATCTCGCCCTTGCCGGAGGGGGCTCCGACCGCCCAGCCGACGCAGGCCGGATCGAGACGGAGGTCGAGCCGGTCGGCGATGGCGGAGGAGCCGGGGATCCTCGGGGCGGGGTTGTCGGCGGCGCTGAAGCAGTTCTCGATCGGGGCCATCTCCGGGGGCGTCGCGGAGGTGCGGACGTCTTCGGTGAGGGCGTCGAGGTCGCCGTACGAGGCGAGGACGCGGATGCGCTCGACCTCGGTGCCGTCCTCGGCGTACTGGAAGAGCGAGGCCTGCCCGGTGGAGAGGGTGCGACCGGTGCGGACGGTCTGGGTCCTGATCACCGCGGGTCCGGGCACGGAGGGCGTGAGGTAGTGCGCCGAGATCGTGAACGGGTCGGGGTGCGGGAGGTGGTCGCCGAGGGCGCGGCCGAGCAGGGCGAGGAGGTAGCCGCCGTTGACGGCTTGGATGATCGTCCAGCCGGCGGAGAGGTCGGCGTCGTAGACGCCCGGTTCCCGGAGGGTGACGGCGGTGTCGCGGTCGAACTCGCTCGATGCGGCGAGGGCCGCGGCGGGGCTCGTCTCGGTGCTCGTGCTCATGCCGCCGACGGTACAGCAGGAAACTACTGAGCGGTAGCTTTTTCGACGTCCTCCTCGCGGGCGGCGGAGCGACGGTTCCAGGCGCGCGGGGCGCGCCAGTGGTAGCGCATCGCGAGGAGGCGGAGCGCGAAGGCGGTGAGCACGGCGGTGCCGCTGGTGAAGGCGTTGAGCACGTCGAAGCGGATGCAGAGCACGACCATCGTCGCGCCCACGATCGCCGGCACGGCGTACAGGTCGCGGTCCCAGCGCAGCAGCGACGGGACCTCGTTCGCCAGCACGTCCCGCAGGACACCGCCGCCGACGGCCGTCGCCAGGCCGAGCGCGGCGGAGGACGTGAGGCCGAGGCCGTACTCGTACGCCTTCGTCGTGCCGGTCACGCAGAAGAGTCCCAGCCCCGCGGCGTCGAAGACGTTGACGGCGGTCTGGGTGCGCTCGACCTCCGGGTGGAGGAAGAAGACCAGGACCGCCGCGATCAGCGGCATCAGGAAGTAGCCGAGGTCCGTGAAGGCGGCGGGGGGCACGGCGCCGATGATCAGGTCGCGGAAGAGGCCGCCGCCGAGGGCGGTGACCTCCGCGAGGACGGCGATGCCGAAGACGTCGAAGTTCTTGCGGACGGCGAGGAGGGCGCCCGAGATGGCGAAGACGAAGATGCCGACGAGGTCGAGGGCGTGTTGTACCGAGGGGGTGAACAGTTCGTGGAGCACCGCCCCATTGTCCCGTTGCTTCCCGGTGGGCCCTCCCGCGGTCCCACCGGTGCCGGCCCGCGGGAGGGGCACCGGCGGGGAGGGGCCCGCCGCGGGAGGGGCGGGGCGGGGCCGGGGAGGCGGGCGCCGGGAGGAGGGCGGGCACTCCTTCCTCCCCCGTGCGGGGAAGCAGCGGGGCCCCGATCGCCTTCCGGCGTCGGGGCCCCGCGGGCGGTCTCGTCAGGCCTTCGGCGCGTCGCCCTCGGCATCGGCCCCGGCGGGCTCGGCATCGGCCCCGGCGGGCTCGGCACCGGTGGGCCCGGTCTCCGAAGCCGCCTGCGCCGGCTCCTCGGCGGACGCCGACTCCCCCGGCTTCTTCGTGAGGGCGATGTCCACCGGTCGGCGGGCCTCCGGAATCGTCACGCCCTCCTGGTCCTCCGGGTGGTGGCAGGCCACGCGCTGCCCCGGACGGAGCTCCAGGAGCGCGGGCTCCTGGGTCCGGCACAGGTCCGTCGCCTTCCAGCAACGGGTGTGGAAGCGGCAGCCCGGCGGCGGGGCGATCGGGGACGGCACGTCGCCCTTGAGCAGGATGCGCTCGCTCTTCGCTCCCCGGCGGCGCGGGTCCGGGATCGGCACCGCGGACATCAGGGCCCGGGTGTACGGGTGCAGGGGCGCCTCGTACAGGGACTTGCGGTCCGCCAGCTCCACGATCTTGCCCAGGTACATCACCGCGATGCGGTCCGAGACGTGCCGGACGACCGACAGGTCGTGGGCGATGAACACATAGGTGAGGCCCAGCTCGTCCTGGAGGTCGTCCAGGAGGTTGACGACCTGCGCCTGGATGGAGACGTCGAGGGCGGAGACCGGCTCGTCCGCGACGACGAGCTTCGGCTTGAGGGCGAGCGCGCGGGCGATGCCGATGCGCTGGCGCTGGCCGCCGGAGAACTCGTGCGGGTAGCGGTTGTAGTGCTCCGGGTTCAGTCCCACCAGGCCGAGGAGGCGCTGGACCTCCTTCTTCACGCCGCCCTCGGGCTCGACGCCCTGGAGCCGGAAGGGGGCCGAGACGATCGAGCCGACCGTGTGGCGCGGGTTCAGCGAGCCGTACGGGTCCTGGAAGATCATCTGGACGTCCCGGCGCAGCGGACGCATCTGCGCCACCCCGAGGTGGGAGATGTCCGTGCCCTGGAACTCGATGCTGCCGCCGGTCGGTTCGAGGAGACGGGTGATCAGCCGTCCCATCGTGGACTTGCCGCAGCCGGACTCGCCGACGACGCCGAGGGTCTCACCGGGGTAGACCTCGAAGTCGAGCCCGTCGACCGCCTTGACCGCGCCGGACTGACGCTGGAGCAGGCCCTTCCGGATGGGGAAGTGCTTCTGCAGGCCGCTGACCTTGAGCAGGGGCTCGGTGCTCTTGTTGTCGCTCACAGCTTCGGCGCAATCTCTTCGGTCCAGATGCGGGTGCGCTCCTCCTGCGACATGTGGCAGGCCGAGTAGTGGCCGCTGCCGATCTCCAGCAGTTCGGGGCGCACGGTCCGGGTGATGCCGCCCTTCGGCACGTCCGCGTAGGGGCAGCGCGGGTTGAAGGCACAGCCGCTGGGGACGTTGATGAGGCTGGGCGGGTTGCCCTTGACGGGGATCAGGCGCTCGGTCTGCTCCCGGTCGATGCGGGGCATGGAGCCGAGCAGGCCCCAGGTGTAGGGGTGCTGCGGCTCGTAGAAGACGTCCTCGGCGGAGCCCCGCTCCACGCACCGGCCGCCGTACATCACCAGGATGTCGTCGGCGATCTCGGCGACCACGCCGAGGTCGTGGGTGATGATGATGACCGCGGAGCCGAACTCCTTCTGCAGGTCCCGGATCAGATCGAGGATCTGGGCCTGGACCGTCACGTCGAGCGCGGTGGTCGGTTCGTCGGCGATGAGCAGCTCGGGGTTGTTGACCAGTGCCATGGCGATCATCGCGCGCTGGCGCATGCCGCCGGAGAACTCGTGCGGGTAGTTGTCGAACCGCTTGGCCGGCTCCGGGATGCCCACCCGGTCGAGCAGTTCGACGGCCCGCTTGCGGGCGGTCTTCTTGTCGACGTCGTGGTGGACCCGGTAGGCCTCCACGATCTGGTGCCCCACCGTGTAGTAGGGGTGCATCGCGGACAGCGGGTCCTGGAAGATCATCGCCATCTCGCGGCCGCGCATCCGGCGCACGGTGTCCGCGTCGGCGGAGAGCAGCTCGCGTCCGTTGAGCCAGATCTCGCCGGAGATCCGGGCCTTCTGCCGGCCGTACTGGCCGACCGTGTGGAGGCCCATGACGCCGAGCGAGGTGACCGACTTGCCGGAGCCGGACTCGCCCACGATGCCGAGGGTCTTGCCCTTCTCCAGCTGGAAGCTGATGCCGTCCACCGACTTCACCAGACCGTCGTCGGTCGGGAAGTGGATCTTCAGGTCGCGCACGTCCAGGAAGGCGTCGGACGGGGCGTCCTGCGACACGGCCCGTTCCACCGCGCGGCTCTCGGCCGGGGAGGTCTCGTCGAGCGCCGCGCCGGTCTTCGACAGCTTGTCCGTCATGCGAGCCTCACTCGGGGGTCGATCACCGCGTACAGCAGGTCCACCAGGAGGTTGGCGATGACCACGCAGGCGGCCGTGATGAGCGTGACCGCGAGGATCACCGGGAGGTCGCGGTCGCTGACCGCCTTGAAGGCGGCGTTGCCGAGCCCGGAGAGGTTGAACGCGGTCTCGGTCAGGACCGCGCCGCCGACGAGGGCGCCCAGGTCCATGCCGAAGATGGTCAGGATGGGGGTCATGGTGGAGCGCATGGCGTGCTTGCCGAGCACCACCGGCTCGGTGAGGCCCTTGGCGCGGGCCGTGCGGATGTAGTCCTCGCCGAGCACCTCCAGCATGGTGGCGCGGGTGAGCCGGGCGTACATCGCCGCGTACAGGAAGGCCAGGGTCACCCAGGGGAGCAGGAGGCCCATGAACCACTCGCCCGCGGACTCGGAGATCGGCACGTACTTGGCGTCGAGCCAGCCGAGCTGGGTGCGGAAGAGGAACATCGACAGCATGGCCGTGAAGTAGATGGGGAGCGAGACGCCGGCCAGGGCGGTGACCATCGCGGCCCGGTCGACGAGCGTGCCCCGCTTGAGCGCGGAGACGACGCCGGTGGAGACGCCGATCACCAGCCAGACGACGGCCGCGCCGAGGACCATGGAGAGGGTGACCGGGATCCGGTCGACCAGCATCGCCCAGACGTCCTGCTCGGTCTTGAAGGAGTAGCCGAAGCACGGGGCCGCACAGTGGATGGTTTCGCCGCCGCCCGTGTAGTCACGGCCGACGAAGATGCCGGAGACGAAGTGCCAGAACTGCACCAGGATCGGCTCGTCCAGGCCCAGCTTCTGCCGGACGCCCTCGATGGAGGCAGGATCCGCCTGCTTGCCGACGAACATCGCGGCAGGGTCGCTGCCGGTCAGCTTGGGAATGAGGAAGAAGATGCTGAGCGTCACGAACGTGACGACGAGCAGCATCACCGCGACGGCGATCAACCGTCGGATTATGTATGCAAGCATGCGGTCGGCCGGGCGGGGGCCGGAGCGTCCTCTCGGACGTCCCGGCCCCCGCGCACGGCCATCACCTGCCCTTCGGACCTGGCGGCGGGTGGTGCGCCGGTGAAGCGGGTCGGATTACTTGACGACGCCGAGCGACGCGTAGTCGTAGCGGCCGTTGTAGGCGTCGGCCGTGTAGACGTTGGTCAGTCGCGAACCGCGCCAGATGATGTTCTTCTCGTGGGTGAAGGGCAGGTAGACCGCGGCCTCCGAGACCTTCGTGTTGATCTGCTTGTAGAGCTCGCCGGCCTTGTTCGGGTCGGTCTCCTTGAGGGCCTGGTCGAACAGGCCGTTGATGGCCGGGTCGTTCAGCTCGGAGAAGTTGTTGTTGCCGGACTGGAGGATGAAGCGGCCGTCGACGAGCGGCTGCAGGAAGCCCTGGCCGGTCGGGAAGTCGGCGCCCCAGCCCATGATGATGATGCCGTAGCCCTTCTCCTTGACCGTCTTCGGCGAACCGATGATGCCGGAGGTCTGGGCGCCGTCGAACTGGTCGATCTGGGCGTCGATGCCGACGGCCTTCAGGGCCTGCTGCATCGACTCGGCGGTGGCGATCTCGACCGGCTTGTTGTTGCGGACCGCGATCGTGGTCTTGAAGCCGTCCGGCTTGCCGCACTTCTTCAGCGCGTCCTTGGCCTTGGCCAGGTCCGGGGCGCCGCTGAGCTTGCCGTACGGGTCGTCCTTCGGGTCCGCGCCCTTGATCGCCGGCGGCAGCATGTTGGAGGCGATGTCGCCACCGGCCTGCGGGCCGCCGCGGGCGGTCTGCAGGGACTTGGTGTCGGCCGCGTAGATCATGGCCTTGCGGCACTCGATGTTGGGCGTGACCGTCTGCGGGAAGACCGCGTAGCGGATGAAGCCGGTCTGCGGGTTGTCGACGTTGCCCTTGTACTGCTGGAGCACCTTCTGGCGGGCCGCGCTGCCGACGCCGGTGGCGTTGATGTCGAGGTCGTACTCGCCCTCGATCAGGCGGTTGTCCATGTCGTCGGCGTTCGTGGTGAACGTGACGCTGACCTTGTCCGGCAGGGCCTTGCGGACGGTGTCCGTCTTGGCGTCCCACTTGTCGTTGCGGACGAGGAGGATGGACTTGTTGGGGGTGTACTCCTGCCACTTGTACGGGCCGGAGGAGAAGGGCTTCAGGCCGTACTTGGCACCGGTGTCCTTGTCGGCGCGGACCGGGGAGGCGGAGGGCATGGCCAGCATCTGCAGGAAGTCGCCGTTGGCGACCGGCAGCTTGAAGACGATGGTCTTGTCGTCCGGGGTCTCGATCGCCTTCAGGCCCAGCTTGTCGGCGCTGGTGTCCTTGTACGGGCCGGAGTACTCGCCCTTGGGGTCGAGGACCTGCTGGAGGTAGATCGGGCCGCCGGAGATGACGTCCTGGGCCCAGATGCGCTCGATGCCGTACTTGACGTCCTTGGAGGTGATCGGCTTGCCGTCCTCCCAGGCCACTCCGTCCTTCAGGGTGAAGGTGTAGGTGAGGCCGTCCTCCGAGACCGTGCCGGTGTCGGTGGCGAGGTCCGAGACCAGCTCGGTGGAGGCGGCGCCCGGCTCGGCCTTGAAGGTGACCAGCTGGCGGGCGTAGTAGCGGGAGAAGTCCCACATGAAGCCGTAGTAACCGCGCTGCGGGTCCCACGAGTCGGCCTCCTGCGAGCCGATGAACTTCAGCTCGCCGCCCTTCTTGTCCGAGGCGTTGAGGACCTTGTTCACCCCGCCGTTGAAGGCGAGGTCGCCGCCCTTGCCCGTGTCGTCGCCGCCCTTGCCACCGCCACAGGCGGTCGTGACGACCATGGTGGCCGCGGCGAGCAGCGCACCCGCGGCAATTCTGCGCTGAGAGCTCTTGAGCATGGGTCCAGCAACCTCCGGGTTAGTGGCGGGCCTTGGAGTGAATCCGCCGTTTTGGGGATGAGCCTCCTGTCGCCAGCGGCAGGGGCGGGTCTTGCGTGTCGTCGGCGAACGTCAGCGGGAGCCCTTCGGGTCGAACGCGTCGCGCACGCCGTCGCCGAAGAGGTTGAACGCCAGGACGGTGATGAAGATGGCGAGGCCGGGGATCACCATGAACAGCGGGTCCGACTCGTAGGTGTTCACGGCCTTCGAGAGCATCTGTCCCCACGAGGCGGTGGGCGGCTTGACACCCGCACCGAGGAAGCTGAGCGCCGCTTCGGTGAGGATGTTGGTGGGGATCATCAGGGTCGAGTAGACCGTGATCGGCGCGACCAGGTTGGGCAGCAGCTCGCGCACCAGGATGTAGAAGCGGCCGGCCCCCAGGCTCTGGGCGGCCTCGACGTACTCGCGGTTGCGCAGGCTGAGCGTCTGGGCCCGGACGATGCGTCCGATGTAGGGCCAGCCGAAGAAGCCGATCACCAGGACCAGGGCGGCGATGCGGACGCCCGAACCGTCCAGGCCGAGCAGCTCGTTGGGGAGCACCGAGACCAGGGCGATGGTGAAGAGCAGCTGCGGGAAGGCCAGCATCACGTCCATGATGCGGCTGAGGACCGCGTCGATCCAACCGCCGAAGAAGCCGGCGACGATGCCGAGGAGCGTGCCGAGGAAGACCGCGAAGAGGGCGGCGAGGAAGGCCACGAGCAGCGAGATCCGTGCGCCGTAGACGATCCGGCTGAAGACGTCGCGGCCGTTGACGGGCTCGACGCCGAACAGGAAGTCGGCGTTGATGCCGCCCCAGGAACCGACCGGGGTGCCGAACAGCGGGTCGATCTGGTCCTCGTGGAACTCGTCCGGCGGGTGGCCCAGCAGGGCGACGATCACCGGCGCGAAGACCGCGACGAAGATGAGGAAGACGACGACGCACGCGCCCGCGAGGGCCAACTTGTCGCGCTTGAGCCGGTTCCAGGCGATCCTGAGGGGCGAGCGTCCTTCGATCGTCTTGCCGGGAGTACCGGAGTTGCCCGGAGTGCCGGGAGCGTCGGGCGCGCCGTCGACGGTGGCGGTCGCCTCGCCCGCACTCGCCTCGTGCAGTGGTGCCGTCATCGTGGTGAGGACCCCTCTCGGCCGCCGGTAGCCGGCCCTTGCCCGCCGCGGATAGCGGCTCGGTGGAACAACCCTGCAGGGCACCGGCCCGAAAGCGGCCGAACGCCCGGTGTTCCGGGGAGTCTTCAATGTGCTCGCGATCACCCGCCAGACCTGACGGGGAATGTTTGCTCAAACGTGATGCGGTGCTGCGACTTCCGTTATCCGGACGTCGTGACCACGTGAGCGGACCAACCGGGGCTCTCTTCCGCGGAATCGGACATGTCGCTCAACCAGTGCCGTGAGCTGACCAATGGGGGTGAACGAAGGCCTCCGGAGTGGATTCCGGAGGCCTTCGACCACAAGGGGGCGGGGGTGGCGTCTCAGTATCCGGACGGCGCCGGCGGCGGGTATCCGTACCCCGGGGCGGCGGCCGGTCCGCGCCCGCCGTGCGCCTCGCGGTCGTAGAACGGCCGCGCGTTGGCCCGCAGCCACAGCGCGACCGGGTCGTACGCGTCGGAGAGCGCGACCGTCGAGACGGGCAGGCCCTCGGGCACCGCACCGATCGACTGCCGCATCATCGAACGGACGGTGTCGACGGCCGCCGGGGAGGTGTCGTACAGGTCGAGGCCGATGACCAGGTACGCGGAACCGAGTGCGGGCTGCACCCATCCGCGGCGCAAGGACCGGATGACCGGGGTGCGGTGCGCGTTCTGCGTGAGCAGGGCGTAGAACTGCGGGACCTCCAGGGCGGGCTCGGTGACGCGCAGCGGCCCGGCGGGCATCCGGTCGAGACCGGTGGCGATCCGGCGGAGGTCGGCCCAGGGAATGCCCACGCCGCCGCCCGGGGCATGCGGATTGAGCCAGATGCCCCAGCGGTCCGGATAGAGGGCGCGGGCGATCTCGCGACCGGTGACGCGTTCGTGGGCCCGGTTCCAGCCGGCGACGGCGAACTCCTGGGCGGAGGTGACGCAGGGCGCGTAGCCGTAGCCGTCGACCTCCATGTTCCCGTACTGGGCGTCGGGCGAACCGGGTGCGCCCTGCCAGAGCAGCATCCAGAGCTCGCCGCCCACCAGGGCGTGCAGCAACTGCTCGTACGCGTCGTAGCGTCCGGGTGCCACCTGGCGCAGCATGTGCTCGACCTGTCCGGTCGCAGCGGTGCCTGACGCGCTCACCCTCGGTCCCGCCCCTCTTCCGTCCACCACGTACGTCTGTCCAGCAATCGAGTCAGTTCAGCTTAAACAGGGTCCCGCTCACACACCGGCGCGCTGGTAGAAGGGGCGCACCCGCTCCACCATCCAGTCGCCGACCGGGTCCTGTGCCACGTCCAGCAGGATCAGGTTGACCGGCCAGGCGACCTCGACCCGCCCGAGCGCCCGGCCCAGGGCGTCCAGGGGGGCGGTGCGGTCGGCGCCCTCCCAGTGGGAGAGCTGGACGCCGATGAAGAGGGCCGGTTCGGTGCCCTCGACGCTGGCGAGGGCACGGCGGGCGGTGGCGATGGCGCCGACGGCCTCGAACTCGGCGGAGGCGGCGGCGAGGAAGTCGACCGGGTCGTCCTGCCAATCGGGCTCGAAGAGCCGGACGCGTCCGCCGCTGGCGGGGCCGTCGAGCGGAGTGCGACCGGTGCGGCAGAGCTCGGCGACGGCGGGCGGGGGCAGCGGGACGCCGACGGTGCCGCCGGGGTTCACGGCGATGCCGAGCTGCGGGGGCAGGCCGCGGGCGAAGTCCCGGGCCGGGGCCACGGTGAACGACATGTGGTCCCCCACACAGGCGAGGAACTGTTGCTCGGAGCTGAAGACGGGGACGTAGGCCACACCGTCGATCTCCATCGTGGCGAGATCGAGGTCGCGGCTCTCCGGGCCGCCGCCGTTGGGCAGGGGGACCCAGACCTGGCTGCGCCCCAACACCTCGACCAGTCGGCTGCCGGCCTCCGGATTGCCGAGTGAGGCGGCAAGGACCTCTTCGAGCTCATTGCCCGGCCACGTCACGTCCACGGTCTCGCCCTTCCCCTCTCGCACGGCCTGCCGCACCGGCCGCCGGGCAGCACCCTAACGCCGCCCCGGCACCGTCGTGGCCAAAAGGGAAGGGTACGGGCGTCCCCGGACGTGCGGGACACCACCCGTGCCCCGCCTCGTCGCCGCCCCTCCGTCGGGTCCGCCCCTCCGTCAGGTCCGCCCCTCCGTCAGGTCGTCGCCCGTCAGGCCGCCTCGCGGAAGCCGATCGCACGGAGGGCGTCGGCGGCGTCCCGGTCGAGCAGGGTCGCCGAGGCGCAACCGTGCGGCAGGTTGCCGGACTCGGCGGCCCGCACCAGCCGGCCGACGGCCCGGCGGTGGCGGGCGAAGGCGTACGCGGAGACGCCCCGCCCCCTGGCCCGCTGGCCGGCCTTGGCGGTGTCCGGGGTGACGTCGAGGAGGAGCAGGTGCAGGCCCCGGCCCCGCCGTCGCGCCTCGCGGGCGAGCCAGCCGCGCACCCAGGCCTGGGTGCCGCAGTCGTGGACGACCACCCCGGCGCCGGAGCGCAGGGCGCGGTGCAGTGCCGCGTAGTGCGCGAGCCGGACCAGGGGACGGTAGACGGCGTACGGGAGGATGCGGGGCATCCGGGCCTCCCAGCGCTCACGGGCGTCCTGGGAGTCGATGCCGAGGCCCTCCGCGGCGCGCTTCATCAGGGTGGACTTGCCGCTGCCCGGCAGCCCGGAGACGACCACCAGGTCACCGGGGGCGAAGGTGAGGGCGCGGGGGCCCCGACCGCCGCGTGCGCGCAGGTCCCGCAGGAGCCGGCCGCGACCGCGGCTCCGGGCGCGGGCCCGCTGGGACGGTATGCCGGTGCCCGTGGCGTACGCGCCGGTCTGGTGGATCGTCATGGCCTTCCCCCTCCTCAGGTCTCCGGAGACCTGAGGAGACCCTTGCCCAGGAAGTGTAAAGAAAGAGTAATGGGGCACAAGCGATTTGCCCCGCCGACCCCGCGTGCAATGATGTGCCCGCCAGGCGCGCACAGTCGCCGCACAATCGCATACCGGCCGCTCGAATCCGCGCGGGAGAGTTCCGGACCGCCGAGTGCGTCCGGGCGCCGAAGGAGCAAGACCCTCCCTTGAATCTCTCAGGCCCCGATACCGCGTGGATGAGGCAGATCTGAAAAGCGGGACGCCCTGGCGTCCCCACCCAAGGTGCAAGCCGAGGATGCCCTCGGTGAACCTCTCAGGTTCCATGACAGATGGGGAGGACGTCCTCGCCCGTCATGTTTTCCCCACCGATCACGCCCTTGGGACCCGGGAGCCACCCCATGAGCACTGCCCCCCGTCTGACCGCCCTCGATGCCCTGCATCGTTCGCTGGGCGCGACCATGACCGACTTCGCCGGCTGGGACATGCCGCTGCGCTACGGCAGCGAGCGCGACGAGCACAACGCCGTGCGCACCAAGGCCGGCCTCTTCGACCTCTCCCACATGGGCGAGATCACCGTCACCGGCCCGCAGGCCGTCGACCTGCTGGACTTCGCCCTCGTCGGCAACATCTCCACCGTGGGCAACGGCCGCGCCCGCTACACGATGATCTGCCAGGAGGACGGCGGCATCCTCGACGACCTGATCGTGTACCGCCTCGGCGAGACCGAGTACATGGTCGTCGCGAACGCCTCCAACGCCCAGATCGTCCTGGACGCCCTCGTCGCCCGCTCCGAGGGCTTCGACGCCGAGGTGCGCGACGACCGCGAGGCGTACGCCCTGATCGCGGTCCAGGGCCCGGAGTCCCCCGGCATCCTGAAGTCGCTCACCGACGCCGACCTGGACGGGCTGAAGTACTACGCCGGCCTGCCCGGCACCGTCGCCGGCCTGCCCGCGCTGATCGCCCGCACCGGTTACACCGGCGAGGACGGCTTCGAGCTGTTCCTGAAGCCCGAGCACGCCGAGGCCGTGTGGAAGGCGCTGACCGAGGCGGGCGAGGGCGTCGGCCTGATCCCCTGCGGCCTGTCCTGCCGCGACACGCTCCGCCTGGAGGCGGGCATGCCGCTGTACGGCCACGAGCTGACCACCTCCCTCACCCCCTTCGACGCCGGTCTGGGCCGGGTCGTGAAGTTCGAGAAGCCGGGCGACTTCGTCGGCCGCAAGGCCCTGGAGGCCGCGGCCGAGCGCGCCGAGAGCGCGCCGCCGCGCAAGCTGGTCGGCCTGATCGCCGAGGGCCGCCGGGTCCCGCGCGCCGGGTTCTCGGTCGTCAAGGACGGCGAGGTCATCGGCGAGGTGACCTCGGGCGCCCCGTCCCCGACCCTCGGAAAGCCGATCGCGATCGCCTACGTGGACGCGGCGCACGCCGAGCCCGGCACCCAGGGTGTAGGTGTGGACATCCGCGGCGCCCACGAGCCCTACGAGGTCGTGGCACTGCCGTTCTACAAGCGCCAGAAGTGACGCAGTCGTCCCACCCCGGGTCTCAGCCCGCGAGACCCGCGTACATCAGCACTCCCCAGATCCAGGAGAATCAGGTCATGAGCAACCCCCAGCAGCTGCGCTACACCAAGGAGCACGAGTGGCTGTCGGACGCCGAGGGCGGCGTCGCGACCGTCGGCATCACGGAGTTCGCGGCCAACGCGCTCGGTGACGTCGTCTACGCCCAGCTCCCCGAGGTCGGTCAGACCGTCACCGCGGGCGAGACCTGCGGCGAGCTGGAGTCGACGAAGTCCGTGAGCGACCTCTACTCCCCCGTGAGCGGCGAGGTCGTGGAGGCCAACCAGGACGTGGTGGACGACCCGTCGCTGGTGAACACGGCTCCGTTCGAGGGTGGCTGGCTGTTCAAGGTGCGCGTCGCGGAGACGCCGGACGATCTGCTCTCCGCCGACGAGTACACCGCGTTCTCCGCCGGCTGAGACCGGGCCCGAGACCCCTAGGGATCGATTCATGTCGCTTCTGAACACTCCCCTCCACGAGCTGGACCCGGACGTCGCCGCCGCCGTCGACGCCGAGCTCCGCCGCCAGCAGTCCACCCTCGAAATGATCGCCTCGGAGAACTTCGCTCCGGTCGCCGTCATGGAGGCCCAGGGCTCCGTCCTCACCAACAAGTACGCCGAGGGCTACCCGGGCCGCCGCTACTACGGCGGCTGCGAGCACGTCGACGTGGCCGAGCAGATCGCCATCGACCGGATCAAGGACCTGTTCGGCGCCGAGTACGCCAACGTCCAGCCGCACTCCGGCGCCTCCGCCAACCAGGCCGCCCTGTTCGCGATCGCCCAGCCCGGCGACACGATCCTCGGCCTGGACCTGGCGCACGGCGGCCACCTCACCCACGGCATGCGCCTGAACTTCTCGGGCAAGCAGTTCAACGTGGTGGCGTACCACGTGGACGAGGCCGGTCTGGTCGACATGGCCGAGGTCGAGCGCCTCGCCAAGGAGCACCGCCCCAAGGTGATCATCGCGGGCTGGTCCGCCTACCCGCGCCAGCTGGACTTCGCCGAGTTCCGCCGGATCGCCGACGAGGTCGAGGCCTACCTGTGGGTCGACATGGCCCACTTCGCGGGCCTGGTCGCCGCGGGTCTGCACCCGAACCCCGTCGAGTACGCGGACGTGGTCACCTCCACCACGCACAAGACGCTCGGCGGACCGCGCGGCGGCATCATCCTGGCGAAGAAGGAGTTCGCCAAGAAGCTGAACTCCTCGGTCTTCCCCGGCTTCCAGGGCGGCCCGCTGGAGCACGTGATCGCGGCCAAGGCCGTCTCCTTCAAGGTCGCGGCCTCGGAGGAGTTCAAGGAGCGCCAGCAGCGCACCCTGGACGGCGCCCGGATCATCGCCGAGCGGCTGGTCCAGGACGACGTCAAGCAGCACGGCGTCTCCGTCCTGTCCGGCGGCACCGACGTGCACCTGCTCCTGGTCGACCTGCGCGACAGCGAGCTGGACGGCCAGCAGGCCGAGGACCGCCTCCACGAGGTCGGCATCACGGTCAACCGGAACGCCGTTCCGAACGACCCGCGCCCGCCGATGGTCACCTCCGGCCTGCGCATCGGCACGCCGGCCCTGGCGACCCGCGGCTTCGGTGCCGAGGACTTCGCCGAGGTCGCCGACATCATCGCCGAGACCCTGAAGCCCGGCTTCGACGCCGAGGCACTGAAGGCCCGGGTGACCGCCCTCGCGGACAAGCACCCGCTGTACCCCGGCCTGAAGTAATTTCGTACCCTTTTGTTCCAGGGTTCGTCCGTACGAAAAATCCGGGGCACCGCGCACACTGGACAGTGGGCGCGGTGCCCCGGCCCTTTCCCTCCCCTTCCTGCTCGTTCTGCGCCACCCCGGCAGACAACGGCGTCTAGCCCCCCACAAGGAGTCCTCCCGTGGCCATCTCGGTCTTCGACCTGTTCTCGATCGGCATCGGCCCGTCGAGCTCCCACACGGTGGGCCCCATGCGCGCGGCCCGGATGTTCGCCCGCCGGCTGAAGAACGAGGGCCTGCTCGCCCACACCGCGGCGATACGGGCGGAGCTGTACGGCTCGCTCGGCGCCACCGGGCACGGACACGGCACCCCGAAGGCCGTCCTCCTCGGCCTGGAGGGCAACTCGCCCCGCACCGTCGACGTGGAGACCGCCGACGACGAGTTCGAACGGATCAAGGCGAGCGGCCGGATCAACCTGCTCGGCGCGCACGAGATCCCCTTCGACTTCGACGCGGACCTGATCCTCCACCGGCGCAAGGCACTGCCCTACCACGCCAACGGCATGACCGTCTTCGCGTACGACGCCGCGGGCGGCCTCGTCCTGGAGAAGACCTACTACTCCGTCGGCGGCGGCTTCGTCGTCGACGAGGACGCGGTCGCCGGCGAGAACCCGATCATCCCGGACGACACCGTCCTGAAGTACCCCTTCCGCACCGGCGACGAGCTGCTCCGCCTCACCAAGGACACCGGCCTGTCGATCTCCTCCCTGATGCTGGAGAACGAGAAGGCCTGGCGCACCGAGGAGGAGATCCGCACCGGCCTCCTGGAGATCTGGCGCGTCATGCAGTCCTGCGTCTCGCGCGGCATGTCCCGGGAAGGCATCCTGCCCGGCGGCCTGAAGGTCCGCCGCCGCGCCGCGACCTCCGCCCGCAAGCTGCGCTCGGAGGGGGACCCGGCCGCGCACGCCATGGAGTGGATCACCCTCTACGCGATGGCCGTGAACGAGGAGAACGCGGCGGGCGGCCGGGTGGTCACCGCCCCGACCAACGGCGCGGCCGGCATCATCCCCGCCGTCCTGCACTACTACATGAACTTCGGATGCGGCGGAGCCTCTCCGGAGGAGAAGGAGGACGGCGTGGTCCGCTTCCTCCTGGCGGCCGGCGCGGTCGGCATGCTCTTCAAGGAGAACGCCTCGATCTCCGGCGCCGAGGTCGGCTGCCAGGGCGAGGTCGGCTCGGCCTGCTCGATGGCGGCCGGTGCGCTCGCCGAGGTCCTCGGCGGCTCCCCGGAGCAGGTGGAGAACGCGGCCGAGATCGGCATGGAGCACAACCTGGGCCTGACCTGCGACCCGGTCGGCGGCCTGGTCCAGATCCCCTGCATCGAGCGGAACGGCATGGCGGCGGTCAAGGCCGTCACCGCGGCGAAGATGTCGATGCGCGGCGACGGCAGCCACCTGGTCTCCCTCGACAAGGTCATCAAGACCATGAAGGAGACGGGCGCCGACATGAGCGTGAAGTACAAGGAGACCGCGCGCGGCGGCCTCGCGGTGAACATCATCGAGTGCTGAGCCCGTAGGCCCTGACCAGCGCGTTTTCATCTTTCAGCGCGGTCAGGGCCTTCCCTGCCCGAACGGCGGAAAGTCCCTGGAATCTCCCCGGGACAGACAGGAAGGTCGCTGAAAAGTCCCTGGTGGATCCCCCACCGATGGGCGTGCGACCTGGAAGTTCGCGGCACCCGCGCAGCGATGGATGTCCCTCGGGCACAGCGGATCGAACCACCATCTGCCCGATAACAAGAGTCTTGTTATCGGGCCCCACGGCTACCTCCCCGGCGCCCGGCGAAGGGCCCGTCCGGCCCGTATCGGTCTCGCTCCACGAAGGCACCATCGCTGCCCTCAAGGCACGTACGGGCAAGCGAGGCATGTCCGCCTACGTCGAGTCCCCCATCCAGCGCCAACTGGAGCGGGACCGACTGCGCGAACTCATCGAGGACGCGGAAGCCGCGCACGGCCCGGTCGACCAGTCGGCTGTCGACGCCACACGTGCGGTCCTCCGCGGCGAGACGGCCGGCTCGGCGGACGCCGCGTGAGCGGCACGCTCGTCCTGGACCGCGAAGGCCTGTCCAAACTGGTACGACGCACACCTGGGATCACCGAGTGGCTCACGGCAGCCGAAGCCGAAGACATCCGCGTCGTCACCAGCTCCGTCACCCTCGTCGAAGCACGCGACCCCGAGGTCAACCAAACCCGCTTCGCCTACGCCGTCTCCCGCGTGAACATCGTCCCGCCCAACGAAGCCATCGCCCGCCATGCGAGCAAACTCCTGGCTGCGGTCGGGCTGCACGGCCACACGTACGCCCTCGACGCCATCGTGGCCGCCACCGCGCTCACCTCGCCGGCCCCAGCGACCGTCCTGACGTCGGACCCCGAAGACCTCCTGATGCTCTGCGGCCCCGGCGTCCGCATCATCGAGGTCTGACCGCGAGGCCTCGCCTCGCCCCGTCCCTGGCCGAGGCGATGAAGGCGATCACGCAGCTGCCGCCTCGACCGGCAGCGTCGGCGCGGGAAACGCCCTGATTCCCTGCACGCCCCCCCCAGGCCCTGGCCAACGCGATTGTTCCTTTCCACGCCGTCAGGGCCTCCGCGCCCACCCGGAATTCCGGACGGCGGCCTTGACCGAGGTCCCGCCGGTCCCGGTCTTCTCGGTCCTTTCGGAGCGACGTGCGGGCGAGGGGGCGAGCTCGGGCGGGACGCCCCCTCGGCCGTCCCGCTCCTACGGGGACGAAAGGCCCGTCTCCATCGGCAGGATGTGGCGCAGCCTTCCCGGTGATTCCCGGCGCGTGCGCCACTCACGCGGATATCCCACGGACACCTCCTCGAAGCGGACGCCGTCGCAATGGGTGGTCCGCGGGATGTGGAGATGGCCGTAGACCATGGCGACCGCACGGAATCTGCGGTGCCAGTCGGCGGTCAGCCGCGTGCCGCACCACATGGAGAACTCCGGGTACCGCAGGACATCCATGGGATGACGATCCAGCGGGTAATGGTTGACGAGGACGGTGGGCAGGTCCTCGGGGATTTCGGACAGCCTGCGCTCGGTCTCGGCGACCCGGGCCCGGCACCAGGCCTCGCGGCTCGGGTAGGGATCGGGGTGGAGCAGGTACTCGTCGTTGCACACGACTCCCGTGCCCCGCGCGTAGGCCAGCCCCTCGTCCTTGCTGTTGCAGCCGTCCGGCAGGAAGCTGTAGTCGTACAGCAGGAACAGCGGTGCCACGACGACGGGACCGCCGCCCCCGTCCCAGATCGGATACGGATCTTCGGGGGTGGTGACGCCCAGCTCGCGGCAGAGGTCCACCAGGTGTGCGTAGCGGGCGGTGCCGTACAGAGTGACGGGGTCCCGCGGGTGGGTCCACAGTTCGTGGTTCCCCGGAACCCAGATGACCTTGCGGAAACGGCTCGCCAGCACCTCGAGGGCCCATTGGACGTCGGCTACGGTCTCGGCGACGTCCCCGGCCACGAGCAGCCAGTCCTCGTCGGATTCGGGGCGCATCTTCTCGACGAGAGCGCGATTCTCCTCGTAACCGATGTGAAGGTCACTGATGGCCAAGAGCCGCTTCGTGCCGCCGGATTTCGAAGTCACCTCTCGCCTCCTCTGCACACGGAATGACGCCGCAAGGAAATGCGGTGAACGGTTCCGGGTTTCACAGTCGTCTCATTTCGTTTCCATCCGTCGAATCGGCGTCACGCCGAAAATTGCGGAATCAATACAGTAGGATCGGCGTGGAGCGCGACAGAGAGCAGGACTTTCGCGTACCGCATGGGAAACACCTGACCCCGATAATCCTCGGACACTTAGGAAACATTCCATGAACCAGTCTCAGGCGCGCATGAATGCGGACCTCATTTCCCAAGTCCTTCCGGCCGGCACCGTGGGAGTGGAATCCTGGGAGAACGGCCATGAGATCACGCTTTTCCCGGCCGAAGAGGAATACATCGCCGGAGCCACCCCGGCCCGTCACCGCGAGTTCCGGGACGTACGGTGGTGCGCCCGTCAGGCCCTGGCCTCGGTGGGCGCGCCCGCCGGCCCGCTGGTGCCCACCGCGACCGGCGCCGAGTTCCTGGTCCGGTATCCGACCTGGCCGCCGGGGTACACCGGCTGCCTGACCCACTGTGACGGATACCGGGCCGCCGCCGTCGCGGACGTCACCGACGTCCTCGCCCTGGGCATCGACGCCGAACCCCACGACCGCCTCCCCCCTCCGGCCCTCAGCAGGATCGCCGGCCCCGACGAGCTGGACGACCTGGCCGCGCTGCGCTCGAACCACCCGGGGGTGGCCTGGGACCGGGTCTTGTTCTCCGCCAAGGAGAGCGTCTTCAAGGCCTGGTTCCCGCTGACCCGACGGTGGTTCGATCTCCGAGACTGCACGATATCCCTCGACCCCGCCGCCGCGACCTTCACCGCGTGGCTGCGGCAGGACCTTTCGGACACCGTGCCGTCCGCACGGCCTGCGATCCTCGGCCGGTGGGCGGTCGGCGGCACCGCCTCCGAGGGGCACGTAGTGACCTCGGCGGTCATCCGACGGAGCCGTTGACGATGGTGGCCCTCCCCGACGGGACGGACGGTGTCGGGGAGGGCCACGACGGGACGGACGGTGTCGGGGCCGGCCGCGACGGGAACGACCGGCTGATCGACCCCGGAGCCCGCGGGGCCCGCGGCTCACGCCCCCTCGGACACCGCTGCCTGACGTTCGCGCTGCACCGCCACGCGTGGCGCCGGGGTCCGTCCGGTGGTCCGCAGTGCCAGGGGTCTCGTCGGCACGAGGAGGGCGTTCACCTGGCGGACGCGGCCAGTTCGTGCTCGGCGACGGGGCTCTCCGTGCGTTCTTCCGCGATGACGCCCTCCTGGACGAGGATCTCCCGCTCGATGTGGTCGGGCAGGGCCCAGCGGTAGAGCGGCATCGCGAGGGCGGTGGTGATCACGGCGACGAGCACCAGCATGGAGAAGAGCTCCTGGCCGATGATCCCCTGCGCCAGCCCGATGTTGATGAAGATCAGGATCATCAGACCGCGGGCGTTCATCAGACCGCCGATGGCGAGGGACTGGCGCCAGGGGAGACCGGCCCCTCGCAGCGCGAGGCCGCAGCCGAAGTACTTCCCGATGAATGCCGCCGCGAGGATGAGCAGGAAGGGGAGGACCATGGCCCATCCGCCGAGGCCGTCGAGCCGGGTGTTCAAGCCCGAGAAGGTGAAGAAGATCGGGAGCAGGAGGACGCTGACGACGTCCATCATGCGCGTGAGCACCGCCTCGCGGAACGCGTGGTTCTTCGGCATGGCCAGACCGGCGACGAATCCGCCGAACACGGAGTAGATGCCGATGTAGTCCGTGAAGTAGCCGGCCGCGATGACGACGCAGAGCACCGGGTACATCTGGTCGAGGCCGAACTTTCCGGTCCGCTCGACGTGGTCCCCGAGCGGCTTGAGGAGGGGGCGCACGACGAGGAGCATGAGGGCCACGAAGGCGAGGGAGAGACCGATCGTCCCCAGGGCCTTCGCGCCGCCGGCATCGGCGTGCATGGCCGAGATCACGGCGAGGAAGCACCAGGCCGCCACGTCGTCGAGGGAGGCGCCGAGCAGGGTCATCCGGCCCAGCGAGGTGTTCTGCAGGTCCCGCTCGTACAGGATGCGGGCCAGCATGGGGAAGGCGGTGATGGAGAGCGCACCGCCGACGAAGAGCACGAACTCGAGGCTGCCCACACCGGGCTCGGACAGACGGTCGTACATCAGCCAGCCGACGGCTCCGCCGAGCAGCAGCGACGGAACCATGCCGGACACCGCGAGCAGGGCGGCCTGCTTGGCCTCCTGCTTCCCGTTGGAGCTGCCGCTGTGGTCGAAGCCGACGCCGACCAGGAACATGAACAGCGTGAGGCCGATGGTGCTGAGCACGTAGAGGACCGGCTTGACCTCGGGCGTGAAGATGAACTTCTGCCCCTCGGGCCACAGGAGGCCGAAGAGCGTCGGGCCGAGGAGCACACCGGCGACCATCTCACCGAGCACCCGGGGCTGCTTCACCATCAGGGCGAGGCGGCCGCACACCCAGGAGGCGGCCATGATGACGATCAGGGCCGGAAGGACCTTGAGAACCAGGTCAAGGCTCTTGTCCGTGACCGCCGCGGCGATCTGGACCGATCTGGACATACTCATTTCCCCCTATCGGATTCGCTGTGCAAAGCGGCCGCAACCGCTCGCGGGAGCCCGGCCGGTGCCGGGGCGGGGTAGGACCGGCGGACCCTAGACCTCGTACTCGGTGCCGACGCCGTCGAACCGCAGGCGGTCCTGGATGACGACCTGGTCGCCGTTCTTGTCGAAGCCGCGCAGCAGGCCGGCCTCGAAGAGGCGGATCACGATTTGGGAACTGACGTCGGCGCCGTCGGCGTCGGCCAGCTCGCCCTCCAGCTCCTTGAAGCCGAAGTTCTCCTGCTGCATGCGCTGGAGGATCTTCTGGTGCCGCTCGTCCAGGCGCCACTTGAGCATCTCGCGGCCGGACTCGTTCGCCACCACCTGCTTGGGCATGAGGCGGAAGTCGACCGGGTCGATCTTGTAGTAGGGCTTGAGGAGGACCTCTTCGCCGACCCACTCCAGTCGCGTGATCTTCCGCAGCATCTTGTTCAGGTTCGCCACCCACCGCACGCGGGCCGGGACCAGTTCGTCGTCGGAGAACTCGGAGCTCAGCCCGTCCCGCTGGTGGCGCCCGATGCTCATCATCGTGGTGGCGCGCTCCCGGAACACCTCGGCCGACCAGCCCGAACCGTCGTCCGCGTTGACCAGGTCGCTGAACCAACGGCGGCGCTCGACCCGGTCGTCGTCGGACGCGCGGATCCGGCGCTTGGACCAGAACTCGGAGTCCGGCTCGCTGAACGAGGCCATCGTGTAGAAGGCGGCCAAGAACTCGTGGTACTTCTCGTAGGTCTCCTGGTAGGCGCGGGTGTACCAGGCGTGCACCGTCTCGGACTCGTCCGGATGCGTGCTGAGGCGGTCGATGGCGGCTGCGGCGGACACCGCCGACTGGGCGGCCATCTGGACGCCCTGCGAGAACAGCGGGTCGGTGAAGGCCGCGGCGTCGCCGCTGAGGAACCAGCGCCCGTCGGAGTACTGCTCCGAGTCGTAGGACCAGTCGTGGACGATGCGCACCTGGTCGCAGCGCTCGGCCCCGTCGAGGATGGCCACGGCTCGGTCGGCCTTCGCCAGCGTCGAGGTGTAGAACTCCTCGTAGCCGCGCTCCTTGACCTCGTCGGCCTTCGAGCGGTCGACGACGAGACCGACGCTGTACACGTCGCCCTTGAGCGGAATCATCCAGACCCAGCCGTCCTCGAAGGTGATCGAGAACGTGGTGCCCTTGAGGTCGCCCTCGAACGGGTCGGCCATCTTGAAGTACGACCAGATCGCGAAGCTCCGGAAGTACTCGTCGTAGCGGCGCTTCTTCAGCTGGCGGGCGAGCGGTCCGCCGGAGCCGCCGGCGTCGATGACGTAGTCGAAGGCGTCGGTCCTGGTCTCGCCGGAGAGCTTGTAGGAGACGGTGACGCGGTCCGGGTCGGAGATGTCCACGGCGTTCACGGGGGTGTTCATGTGGAGGGGGATGCCGCGCTCGCGGACCTCCTCGACGAGCATGTGGTCGAATTCGCCGCGGTCGACCTGGATGGCGTGGTCGAGGACCCACGGCGCGGTCTTCGGGGTGGAGAAGGAGAACGTCCAGGGCACCTCGCCCTTGCCCCACAGGAAGGTCGCCGACGGCTTCTTGAGGAAGCCGGCCTCCTTGATCTTCTCCTCCAGGCCGAGGCGGTTGTAGATCGAGAGCGAGCCCGGCAGGAAGGACTCCCCGACCCGGTAGCGCGGGAAGGAGCCCCGCTCGAAGACCACGGCCTCGTGGCCGAGCTTGTCCAGGGTGAGGGCGGCCGCACAGCCGGTCGGGCCGGCGCCGATGATGGCCACACGCTGCTGGTTCATGGCGATGTCCTTACGGGTCTACTGAATGGGAAGGGACTTGATGCGGCTGGGCACGAGGTACGATCGGGCGCCCGGGGCGTCCTCGAAGAGGGTGAGCCCCGCCTGGATGCGGCAGTCGTCGCCGACCGTCACGCCCGGCGCGAGCTGGCAGCCGATGCCGATGAAGTTCCCGGAGCCGATCGTGACCGTGTTGCCGGTGTGGAAGTTCGGCGAGATGAAGTTCAGCGATCCCACGTGCGAGTGGTTGCCGATGCTCGACTTGTAGTGGAGGACGTTGAAGCTCCCGAGGGTGGCGTTCACCCCGACGTAGTTCTCGGGCCCGATGATGTTCCCGACCCCCTGCAGGGCGTCCTCGTCGACGGTCGAGGTCGCGTCGACCACGTTGATCGCGTCGAGGTTCCACGCCTCGACGTAGTCCCGGACGGCCACCGCCCGGAGCTCCATGTCCGCCACGGCCAGGACGACCCGGGTGCCGTCGGGCAGCGCCTCCCGGGAGATCTCCTCCCACCGGCCTTCCGGAACCGTGACCTCCTCGCCCGGGAGGGCGAGGAAACGGTCGACGGCGTGCCCCGCGCCGCGCACGTAACGGGCGACTTCGGCGGCGAACTTGGATGCTCCGAGGAGCACGACATCAGCCACGGTTCAGCTTCCTGTCCTTCTTGAAACGGGCCGAGAAGGCCGTCTGGGCGACGATGGTGACCTTGGTCGGAATCTTGAACGGCTCGACCTTGCCGTCAAGGAAGTCCCTTATGTGACGCCGGAGTTCGACCTTGGAGAGGTTTCCTGCCGGCACGACCTCGACATGGACCGCCTGGCCGGTGATGGAGTTGGGCATGCCGAAGACCACGCAGTCGGAGATCTCGGGACTGCCGAGGAGAATGGACTCCAGTTCGAGCGGGAGCACCTTCTCGCCGCCGACGTTGATGACCTCGGCCGCCCGGCCCTTGACCTTGATGTAGCCGTCCCCGGTCTCCTCGACCAGGTCGCCGGTGCGGAACCAACCGTCCTCGGTGACGGCCTCGTTCGAGTAGTTCAGGTATCCGAGGAACTGGGTCTTCGTCCGCAGTTGGAGCTCGCCGTCGACGATCCGGTACTCGGAGCCGTCGTCCTCGATCCGGAAGGAGGTGCTGGAGGAGGACTTGCTGCTGGTGGTCGAGATGCCGGTTTCGCTCGTCCCGAAGGTCTGGAGCAGACGGGCTCCCGGAATCACCGCGTGCACCCGCTTGAGGAGCTCCTCGGGCATCGGTTCGGTCCCGTAGGTGATGAGCCGCAGGCTCGACAGGTCGTGCTTCTCGTGGAACCCGCCGATGAGGATGAGGTTCAGGAAGGTCGGGCTGGTCGGCAGCAGGCGGATGCCGTACTTCTCGACCAGCGAGCAGATCTCACCGGGAGTCCGCTCGGCGGGGATGACGGCGGTCGCCCGCGAACGCAGCACCCCGAGCAGCGAGTTGATCCCGCCGATGTGGTCGGCCAGCAGGAAGAGCAGGATGTTGCGCGGGGTCCGGCTGACGTGCTCGGGCGCGTCCGCCTTCTCCGCGAAGATCGCGTCGAGGTCGTGGAGGATCGCCTTCGGCTTCCCCGTCGAGCCGCTGGAGAGCAGGATGAGACCGGACGCCCCGGACGCCCGGAGGGCGTCGACGCGCTCGGACGTCTCGCCGCCGGCCGGGTCACAGCGCTCCACGGTGACCTCGTCGCCCACCGCGACGACGTACTCGGCACGACAGGTGCTCCGCACGGCCTCGTGGCTCGCCTCGGTGAACGACACGATGGGGACGACGACGTTCCGGCGCAGGTAGAGCGCGTAGAACGCGGCGATCTGGGAGAAGGAGAAGTCTCCGTGCAGGACGGCCGTCGCCCCCTCCTCCACGCCCGATGCCTCGAACAGCGCCCCCAGCCGGTCGATCTCGTCGGCCAGCTCCGCGTAGGAACGGGTGATCCCGCGGTCGATGACGGCAACGCGGTCGTTCAGGCTCCTCAGCCGGGCCGTCAGTGTGTCGCGCACTAGTGGACTCCTCCCAGATAGATCGTTTCGCCGGTGACGAACCCGGACCGCTCCGACGTCAGGAACTCCACCGGGCCGACCAGGTCCTCGAACTCGCACATGCGGCCGATGGTCTGTCGCGCGAGGACGTTCGCCCGCGCCTCGTCGGGAAGCGTCCGCGTCAGGACCGTCCTGACGATCGGCAGCCCCAGGGCGTTCACCCGGATGCCGAAGGACGCCAGTTCCTTGCTCATGACCCGGGTCGCCTGCTCGACGGCGCCCTTGCTCGCCGAATAGACCAGTTGGCCGTCGAGGGCCCACGGGACGGCGACCGTCGAGATGTTGAGGATGGACGTGCTCGCCCGCTCGCTCCTCTGGAGCAGCTTGGTCGCCTCGCGGCTGCATCCGAGCACCGCGAAGAAGTTGATGTCGAAGATCTTCCGGGTCGTCTCCTCCGGGGTCAGCATGAAGTGGTTCATGGTCGCGGTCCCGGCGTTGTTGACCACGCTGTCGAGGTGGCCGAACTCCTGCCGGATGGACCGGAACATGCGCTTCAGCTGCTGCGGGTCGGTCAGGTCCGACTCGAAGTGGCGGTACCGGGGGTGGTCGATCGTGGAAGGGCGCCTGCTGCAACCGATCACCGTGTCCCCGCACTCCAGGAAGTGCTCCGCCAAGGACTTTCCGATCCCGGTACGGGTCCCGGTGATCAACATCGTCGCCATGGTGTCGCGGCCGCTCAGGCGTCGGCCATGACGCCGGCCTCCTCGAGCTCGCCCATGGCGAACTCGACGAGCCGACGGGTGCTGCTGAAGGGGCTGATCCGCTGCGACACCGCCTTCTCGGAGGTCAGCGAGATCTCCACGTCGTACTCGTCCTCGATCGCCTCTTCGACGCGCGCGAGGAAGTTCACCAGCTGCATCGAGTCGAAGACGGCCGCGTTCCCGTAGAAACTCACCTCCATCGGGTTGTCGGTCGGGATCTTCTCCTCGCGTCGCTCGTTCAGTTCCTCGATGACGCCGAGGATGAGGGCGAGCAGGCGTTCCTGCATGGTCTTCTCCTTTGCTGGATGAGGGGGAGCCGGAGGGCGGGGGCCGCCGGTCAGGAGGCCGCTTCGGCGGAGGGCGAGCCGGCCGGGACCGATCCCGGGTCCGGCGATCCGGCCTCCGTCGCCGATTCGGAGCGCGCGAGCCTGCCGCCGACCGCCATGATCAGGCCGGCCGCCGCGACGAAGACCGACGAGAGGACGACCATGCCCGACGCTCCCCAGGTGACGAGCACGGCGACCAGGGCGGGCCCCGCGATGTTCGCGAGGGAGCCGCCGAGGCTGAACACGGCCAGGTACTCGGCCTTCTTCGATTCCGGCGCGTGGCGGATCGACAGCTCCCAGGCGCCCGCGCCCTGGAAGAGCTCGCCGCAGGTGAGCACGACGATCGCCACCACCAGGATCGCGATGCTCAGCCAGACGTTGGTGTACAGCGTGGGGATCAGCACCAGGCTGAACAGGGCAAGTGCCAGCCCGGACCGCAGGAGGGAGCGGGTGCCGTCCGCAGTGCTCTTGATGTTCTTCGCGAAGTGCACCTGGAAGACGATCGCGAGGATGGTGTTGAGGAAGAGGAGGGCGCTGAGCAGGGCCTCGGGCGCGTTCGTCGCCTCGACCAGCCACAGCGGGACGGCCACGCCGAGGAGGACGGGGTGCAGGAAGAGGACGCCGTTGACGGCGGAGAGGGCCAGGTAGGGGCGGTCCTTCGCGACGTCGACGAGCCCGGCGTACCACTTCTGCGCGGTCGGCTCCGAGGACGAGGTGTCGACGTCCAGGAAGCGGAAGACCAGCGCCGACAGCATGCTGCACGCGGCGCCGGCCAGGAGGACCGACCGCAGCCAGGACAGCCCGCCCATCGAGATCAGGGGGGCGGCCGCGAGCGTGCCGACCGACATCCCGACGTTGATGACGGAGCTGATCACGCCGAGTATGCGGGTGCGGTCGGTGCTGCTCGAGGTCGTGTTGATCAGGATCTGGACCATGGGGAAGATCGGCGCCCGCGACACCATCACCATGGAGGCGCACAGGGTGAAGGTGACCATGTTCTCGGAGAAGGCCAGCGCCACCATCCAGGCCGCGCGCCAGAGTTGGAGCGATCTCAGCAGGGTGAGCGGGCCGAGGCGCTTCGCGAGGAGCGTGACGGGGACCGTGGTCAGGAAGCCGACGAGACCGGCGATGGTCAGGCCGATGCCGACCTGGGCCGCCGTCAGGCCGATGCCCTTCAGGAAGTACAGCGTGCTGCCTGCCAGGTAGAACCCGCCGCTGGAGGCGTTGATGACGACTCCGAAGGCGATGATGCGGTGGTTCCGTCCGGGAAGCGAGTAGTCGCTGGCCAGCTTCTTGATGGTGTTCTTGATCATCACTTGGCCTTCGGTGACGGGAGCGGCGTGAGCCGGATGTCGATGAGCGCCTCCGCCTTGTCGAGGACGGCGTGGCACTCCTCGGGGCTGTCGCCGGCGACGATGACGGCGAGCACGCGCGGCTGCACGCCGCGCGGGGGCAGTTGGAGCGGGGTGGGCGGCTGGATCAGGGGCACCACCTGCACGACCCCGTCGAGCTGTTCGGCGGCGGCGGTGTCGAGGGACTCCACGGTCCCGTCCTCCGCCGGGTAGAGGAACCTGATCTCGACGCACCGATCGCGCACCTGCTCGGTGTCGGGTCGGTGCCCCAGCGCGATCGACACCGCGGCGGACGTCAGGTCGACACCGGTGGCGAGGTGGCCGAGGAGCGGGATGAAGTCGCCGCCGAGGCGTCCGTTGAGCTCGATCAGCTTCGGTCCGGACGACGACAGCCGGACCTCGGCGTGCGTCACGCCGTCGGTGATGCCCAGGTCCCGGTGGGTCTGGACGAGCATGCTCCGCACCTCGTCCGCCCACGGCTCGTCGCGCCACGGGGCGATGAGGTGCCCCATCTCCTGGCAGTAGGGCTCGAAGCCGAGGCGCTTGCGCGCCACGTTCACCGGCTGCACCTCGCCCTGGAAGACCACGGAGTCGACGCTGATCTCCGGGCCGTCGACGTACTCCTCCACGATCGAGCCGCCGAGCGGGGTCAGCCCGGGGAAGCTGCTCGTCACGGTCATGGCGAAGTGCCGGGCGAGCTCCTCCCGGTCGTTCGCCTGGGCCACGCCCACGCTGCCCGCGAGCGAGCGCGGCTTGATGACGACCGGGTAGCCGAAGTCCCGGGCGGCCTCCAGCGCCTGCTCCTCGGTGTCGACGCGGGCGAACCGGACGAGGCCGGTGGACTGCAGCGTCCGGGTGGAGAGCTTGTCCCGGCAGTTCGCGGCGGCCGTCGGCGACATGTGGCGCATGCGGAGCCGCGCGGCCGCGGCCGCGGTGTCCTCCAGGAGGGCCTCGGCCCACGTCATGACGCCGACGTTGCCGTCGTGCTCCGCGAAGAGGTCGCCGAGCGCCTCCACCAGCGAGTCGGGCTTGGTGTCGGGGACCTGTCGGTGAGCCGTGATGTACGCGTGCTCCCAGGTCGCCTCCGAGGTGCTGACGAGGGCGATCCGCGTGCCCTTGGCGACCGTCTCGTACGCGTACTCGCGGTACTGGCGCTCGCCGGATCCGACGAAGACGACCAGCTCGGGGGCGTCCGGGTCGACGGGACGGCAGCGGAAGTCGTAGGCGGCGACGGTCCGTTCGACCTTCGCCAGCACCTCGGCGCTGGAGCGCCCGCGGAACCGGAAGCGAGCCCCGGAGCCCTCGTAGCTGTGCTCGTGTCCGGGGGTGGCGACGATCGTCTGTCCCCGGATCGGACGGACGGTCTCGTACGGGCCCTTCTCGGCGGACGGCGCGAGCTCGGACGCGATGACGCGGCACGGCCGGACCTCCGGCGTCCTCACCAGCAGCCAGCCGGCGCGCTCGGTCTCCTCGACGGGCGGCAGCGACCGCGCCTCGTCGGGAACCGGGTCCCCGACCTGGAGCGCGAAGGCGGCCTTCATGAGGTCGATGCCGTGGATCTCGCGCCACAGGAAGGGGATTTCGGCCCCTCCGGGTCGCGCTCCGATCTCCAGGAACTGCACCTCCGGCGCCTCCTGCGGGCCGGAGACGAAGAGCTCCAGGTGGAAGACGACGGGACCGGCGCTGAGGGCGGCGGTGGTCCGGGTGGTGAAGTCCTCCACGCGGGCGAGGAGCACCGGGTCGTCGATCTCGACCGAGCCCAGCGGCTCGCCCTTGGTGTAGCCGAAGCAGGTGTTGACGTACCGTGACGCCCGCCAGGCGCCGAGCCCGAGTCCGTCCCCCAGGCTGACCCCGTCGACGTGCAGGACGTCGTGCGGGAGGTACGGCTGCACGAGGAGGGTCTCGTCGGGCGGGAAGGCGAACGCGGCGAGGTCGTCGGCGGAGTCGAGGCGCGTGATGCCGATGCTCGACGTACCGCACGCCGGCTTGAGCAGGACGGGCCAGCCGTGCTCGTCAGCGAACGACCGCACCACCTGGTGGTCGGCCGCGTGCGCGGTCGCGGGCACGGCGACTCCGGCCTCGGTCAGCTGCTCCGCCATGACCAGCTTGTCGCGGAACGGCGCCAGCTCCGCCGGGGTCTGGCCGGGGACGCCGAGTTCCTCGCGGAGGACGGCGGCGAGGTCGAGGTCCGATTCGTTGAGGGCGACGATGCGGTGGGGCACGCCGTACCGGGCGATGAGCTCGTCGACGGCGCCCCTGAGCAGGGACTCGTCCTTCGTGCTGGCGATCTGCTGCACCGCGGCCGCCGTGCCGGGGATCGAGCCGAGCGACCATGGCGCGGCAATGTACGTGACCGTGTGGGCGGTGTGGTCGACGTACGACTCGTACTCCGCGAAGCGGTCAGTCCATTGATGCAGGATCATGACGTGCTGCGACACTATTCCTCCAGAACGGTGCAGTGGATGGATGTGCGACCGGCGGCTCGGCCGGTCGGCGGTTCGCTCGGAGCAGCGGGGAATCCGGTCGTCCCGGTGGCGTCGGCGGCCGGGACGCCCCGCCTTGGCGTCCCGGCGCGCGAAGGCGCGACCCGCCCGACGGCCGGAGACGTCGCCCGAGCCTCCCCCGAGCGGCGTGAGGACGGACGCACGGCGACGACGCCCTCGACCGCTGTGCCCGCTCCGCCCCTCTCGCAGCGGGTCCACTGCGATGATTGCTGCTTCGCGGCTGTTCACGGGTGCGCGTGGAGCCGGCTACCCGCCGGATGCCGGGTGGCCGGAGCGGCCGCGCTCCGTGTCTTCACCGCGCGGTTCCGTCGCGCCCCGCCCCTTGTCCGGCGTGTGCGACGACGCCGCAACGGAGGACGGGACCGGCGACCGAACCTACTCGGCCGGGGAAACCTCTTCCCCGGCCGCGCCGAGGAGGATCTCCTCCATCAGTCGGAGGACGTCCGTGATCCTCTTGTAGTCGGTCGCCGAGGAGTTTTCCTGGAGCGTCGAGACGATGGCCTCGCCCTCCTGCACCTGGAGGTAGAGCGGCGCGCCGATGTTGCGACCGGTCGTCCCGGTCTCCAGGCTCTCCGGGACGGAGAGCCGGTCCTTCTGGTATTCGCCCAGGTAGTTGAAGAAGTAGGTGAAGAGCCCGCTCACCGATCCGTCGAAGCAGCCGTTCACCGTGCCGGTGAAGCCGTGTTCGGTCGCGATCTCCAACATGTCGTCGACGTTGTACTCACCGTGCCGGTAGGACTTGAACAGCTCCCAGTGGACCTTGGTGGCAAAGGCGCCGAACGACTCGTCCGGGTCGTTGCGGACGACGAGGGGAATGAGCTGGTTCTGGGTCGTGAGCAGCTTCTCCCAGCGCGGGTCGCTGCGGTTGTTGGTGTGGACCGCGACCATGATCTCGTCCAGGCCGTCGTACTGCGCGGCGGCGCGGCAGTAGGCGCTGAGGACGACGGAGGAGAGCGAGAGCCGGTGGGCCTCGGCGATCCGGTGGACGGCGTCGGTCTGCTCCGTGGTGCCGTAGCGGCCCCACCGGACGTTGACCGACTCGGGCGCCTCGTCCCGGACCATGGGCGGCGCGCTGCGGAACAGCTTCTGCCAGTGCTTGCGGGCCGACCTCCGGCGCGTCTCGTTGGCCTCGGCCCACTGCTCCTCCGCCAGCGACCGGCACGTCGGGGCCTCGCCCCCGGGGAGGGCGTCAACGGAGAGAAGGGTCAGGAACTCCCGCTGCAACTGGTTGATCGACCAGCCGTCCGTCGCGATGTGGTGGAGACAGATGACCAGCCAACGGAGTTCACCGTCCTCGGCCACCAGGACCATGCGCCACGGCGGTTCGGTCGCGAGGTCGAAGGACTCGCCACCGAGGGAATCCGCCGCCTTCACCGGATCGGTCTCCTGCGGCGGGCCGGCGATGACGACCGGTTGTGGCTGGAGGACGATTTGTGTGGGGGTCTTGCTGTCGATGTCCGCGTAACGCGTGCGGAGGGCCTCGTGTCGTTCCTGCAGGGTGGTCAAAGCCTCTTCGACCTGCTGGGGGGTGGTTCCCGGCGGCAGTTTCCAGACCTGGGGCAAATTGGCCGCCAGCGGGTCGATGTTCCGGATGGAGCGCAAAAGAGAGAGCTGCCCGAAAGTAACGGGAGCCCTGACGACTTCATTCGCATGCATATGAAATAAACCTATTCGCTCCGTGACGTCGGCACACGACCCGTATCGACGTCAGCACCTCGACTTGACCGTCGCGGTCAGGCTTTCGCGGAAGGCCCGACCGGTCTTACGCCAGCGCCCGGGCTGCAGGTAACACATCAAGGCGCTGGAAAGTGCTTCTTGAGATCTGAAGAGACACCTGAGGTCCGACGTGGCGTCGTCGACACGCGGGCACAGGCCAGAGCAAGTCCGACCTCAAGGCATCACTAAAGCGGAGGAATTTCATCTCTGCGGATTCGACACTCAGCCACGATCGTCGACGATCAGAGCTTCGGCCAGGGAATGCACAGACACGGACAGCTGCTTCAAAATAGCTTCATTGCACGACTCGAAGGCGCCGAAGAGGGCCAACGTGAGATAAACCTAGATCCACTACTGGAAGACGGTCAAGGGGTGATCGCCTTTCACGTCAAGTTCCCGGCGGACACAGAAAATGGAATCACCATTCCAACCCCAGAACGGAAATGTCCGATTGAAATTCGGCATGCGTCGTTTACTCCTCGGTGGGGCCACGTTGACGCCTCGGCGGCCTTCGCCGGGAACGGCAGGCACCGCACCACCGGCGAAGCGGTCGCGCACGGCCTGCCGGACCCGGACTCCCGCAGACGGACGGGTGCCGTTCGAGCGGCTCCCGTCCCTCGTCCCACAGCGCCCTGCGCGCCGTGCCGAACGTCCACCCGTCACCGGACGGTCACCGAGGGACGCGTCTCGCGTCCCGGTCACGCCCCGTCGGGGGCGAAGAAGGCGGAGAGCGCCGCCGCGACCGCCTTGGCGTCGTTCTCCATCGGGATGTGGCCCGCGTTCGGGACGCGAACCAGCTCGGCGTGCGGCACCTCCCGGGCGAAGCGTTCGGCGTACGCGACGCCCTGGAAGGTGTCGTCCTCTCCCCACACCAGCAGCTTCGGCATCTCCGAACGGCTCAGCGCCGGAACCAGGTCGAGGGTGTAGCGGCAGTCGGCCGCACCGGCCAGCGCCATCCAGGAACGACCGACGCGCCTGCTGCGCCAGGGGTCGAGGTACTCGGAGATCTCCGCCTCGGCGGCCGGCCGCCCCAGCGCGGCGGTGATCGCGGTGCGCCGGGCGGCGAGCAGCTCCTCCACGCTCGTGGCGGCCACCACCTCGGGGTTCCGGAACCGGTCCACGCCCGGCACCGGCCACGAGTCGTAGGTCACCGAGTTGACCAGGGCCAGCCTGGCCACCTCGGCGTCCCCGCCGACCGCGAGGTGCTGGGCAACGGCTCCGCCGATGTCGTGGCCGGCCACCCGCAGCGGCTCGTCGACGCCCACCGCGGCGGCGAAGCGCCCCACCCAGCCGGCGAGCGCCGGCACGGTGGCGGATTCGAGGTCCAGTTCGCCGGCCGACTGGCCGAGGCCGTGCAGGTCGACGGCGATGGGCCGCAGCCCCGCCGCCGCCAGCTCCGGCAGCACCGGCAGCCACACCCGGCTCCAGTAGGTCCCGTGCAACAACAGGACGGTCGGGAGTTCCGCGCCGCCGTCCGCCCCCGCCGCGGTGAGATAGCTGGCGGGTCTGCCGTCCACATCAACGGCCTTGCGGGTGACGGTTATCGACGACATGTCGCCTCCGGAGTCGTGCCCTCGAAATTGGACGACACGACCTTCCTAGCCTACGCAGACGTCCGTCAAATACCATTGCGGGCATGGGGGCATGGTCCATCGGCATAGATGCTGGTGAGCGGCCAGGGTATACGGGGGTGGGTATAGTGCGACTGTCGCAGTTGCGGATCTTGCTGGCCGTCGCCGAGCACGGCGGGTTCACCGCCGCGGCGGAGCAGACCGGCAAGTCCCAACCGACCATGAGCCGGTCGATCGCCGCGCTGGAGGCAGATCTGGGCGCGGTGTTGCTGGTGCGGCGCCGGGACGGCGTCGCCCTCACCGAGGCCGGGCAGCAGGCCGTCACCCGGGCCCGGGAGGCGATACGGCACTTCGACCTCATCCGTCCGGGCGTGGCGGCTGCCGCCGGACAGGTGAGGGGGCCCCTGCGGCTCGCGAGCCTACCGAGCGCCACCGGGACGCTGATCGCCGCCCGACTCCGCACCTTCAGCGACCGTTACCCCCAGGTCGGCGTGCGCCTTCTGGAGGGTTACAGCCCCGAGATACGCGGCTGGCTCCAGAACGGGGCCGCGGAGATAGGCGTGGTGATCCTCCCGGAACCCGGGATGCACACCGTGCCGTTGGGGACGGACACGATGGTCGCGTTATTGCCGCGGGGGCACGCACTCGCCGCGAGGGAGACGGTGCCCGTGCAAGCACTGGCGCGCGAGCCGTTCATCCTGACGACCGGCGAATGCCGACCGGTCATCCTGGACGGCGTGCGCCGCGCCGGCGCCACCCTCGACGTCGCCTACGAGGCCGGCGAACTGTCGGCCATCATCGCCATGGTGGAAGCGGGCCTGGGAGTGACCATCGTGCCCGCCCTGGGCCTGCCCGCGCATCTCGGCAGCGCCGTCGCCCGCCCCCTGAACGTGTCCATCGCCAGGAACCTCGCCCTGGCGGTGCCCTCCCTCGACGACTGCACTCCGGCCGCCCGGGCGTTCCTGGAGCACGCACTCGTCCCTTGAGCCGGCGCGGGACTCCGCACGGGCCCTCCGGGCGCGCCCGGGTCCGACGACCGGCGGAGCGGGGTCCGTCGACGTCCGGACCCGAAGTCTCCCCGGACGCACTGGTCCCCGGCCCGGGCCGGCCCGGGGACCAGACCCCGTCTCAGGCCTTGTTGAGGTGGGACCAGAACTCGTCCCAGGACAGGACGCCGTCGCCGTTGTCGTCGCGCTGCTTGATGAGCGCCTCGGCAACCGTCTCGGTGACGTTGAAGTCGCCCAGCTGCGCCATGACGTGCTTGAACTCGGCGGCGGTGATGAAGCCGTCGCCGTTCACGTCGAACCTGTTGAATGCCGTGCGAGCCGACTCGATGTCCGCCACTGCTTCCGCCCCTTCTCGGTGCTTGTCTGACGGGGGCCAGAGTAACCGGCCCGGCCCTGACCGATCATGGGGGCATGAGCGATGCGTTGGCAGGGGTCCTGGAGGCGGCGGCGGGCGGGGAGTTCCCGCCCGCGGACGGTTCGGTCACGGTGGTGCCGCAGCCGAGCCGACGGGACGCGGGCGTGCTCGCCTTCACCGCCCACTCGGTGGTCTTCGCGGACCTCGACCCGGAGTGGATACGGGCCGAACTGGCCGCCACGCCGAGCGAACCGCTCGCGGCCAGCATGCACCCGCGCTTCCTGGCCGCCCTGTTGGGCCGGACCGGCCGGCGGATGGACACGATCGACCTGCTCACGGTCGCCGACGCGCTGCCCGGCCCTCCCCCGTTGGCGCTGCGCGAGATCGACGATCCGGCGCATCCCCGGGTGGCGCGGGCGCTGGCGTTCCGGGACGAGGTCCGGGTGTGGGCGGCCGACGGCGGGGTGCTCGTGCTGGGCAGGGGCGTCGCAGGCCGTTGGGAGGCGGCGATCGAGGTGGACGAGGGGGTGCGCCACCGGGGGCTGGGCCGGGCCCTCGCCACCGCCGCCCGTCATCTGACCCCGGACGGGGTGGTCTGGGCCCAGCAGGCCCCCGGCAACGCCCGCAGCGTCCGGGTGTTCCAGGCCGCCGGCTACCGCCCGGTGGCCTCGGAGGCCCTGCTGGTCGCGGACTGAGCCTCAGCGGAAGATGCCGGTGTGGCCGAGGGAGTAGCGGCCCGGCTGGGGATAGACGGCGAGGCCGTGGGGGCCGCTGCCGACCGGAATGCGGGCGAGCTGCTTTCCGGTGGTCGTGTCGATCGCGTAGACCTCGGAGTCGTAGCGGCCGGACAGCCACAGGACCTTGCCGTCGGCGGAGACGCCGCCCATGTCGGGGGAACCGCCGTCCGGGAGCCACCACTTCTTGGTGAGCTTGTCCTGGGCGAAGTCGAAGACGGAGATCGAGCCCTCGCCCCGGTTGGGGACGTACATCTCGCGGGAGTCACGGCTGATGTAGAGGCCGTGGGCGCCCTTGCCGGTGGGGAGCAGGGTCGGGGTGGTGAACTTCTCGCCGTCGAGCACCCACATGCCGTGGGCCATCATGTCGGCGACGTAGAAGGTCTTGCCGTCCGGGGAGATCTTCACGTCCTGCGGCATGGCGCCCTCGAGGGGCAGCTTCTGCTGGCCGATCACCTCCATCTTCTCGGTGTCGACCTTGAGCAGTTCGCCGGAGAACTCGCAGGAGACGACGAAGTAGCGGCCGTCCGCCGAGAAGTCCGCGTGGTTGACGCCGTAGCAGCTGACGGGAACGGTCTTCTTGCGTTCCATGGTGTGCGGGTCGCGGAAGACCAGTTCGCGGTCGAGCGAGGCCATCACGACGGCGTACTTGCCGTTGGGCGTGAAGTAGAGGTTGTACGGGTCGTGGACCTCGACCGGCTTGCCGGCGATGCCGGTGGCCGGGTCGATGGGGGTCAGCGTGTGGCCGCGGTTGTTGTTGACCCAGAGGGTCTTCATGTCCCAGGAGGGGACGACGTGTTGGGGCTGGATGCCGACCGGGATGGTCTCGATCACCTGGTAGGTGGTGGGGTCGATGACCGAGACGGTGTTGGAGTTGGTGTTGGGGACGTAGACCCGGGAGGGGAAGTCCTTGACCACCGGGGAGAGCCGGTTGGGCCGGTCGGCGGCGTAGAGGTCGTTCGGGTCGAGCGGAGGCGGCATGCCGGGGAGGCCGGCGGGGGCCGCGGCCGGTCGGGGGACGGCCGGGGCCTCGGCCTTCTTGACGGGCGTCGCGCCGCCGCCGGGGTCCGCGGTGCCGCAGCCGGCGAGGGTGGCGAGGAGGGCGGCGGCGAGGAGGGTCCTGGTGCGTTTCGTGAGGTGTGGCATCAGCTGAACAGCTCCGTGGTGGTGACCGCGCTCAGGCCGCGACGGTCGAGGTCGGCGAGGAGGAGGGGCAGCGCGGCGGCGGTGTCGGGGTAGCCGAAGTGCAGGCTGACGACGGAGCCGGCGCGGACCGGCCCGGTCGTGTTGCGGACGACCGCCGCGGGGCCGGGCGAGGTGAAGTCGAGGGAGTCGACGTCGTACGAGAGGACGTGCGGGTATCCGGCCCGCCGGGCGGCACGCAGGACGGCGGGTGCGGCGTGTTGCGCGCGGGAGGGCCTGAACCAGGTGCCGGGGGAACCGGTGAGCCGGCGCAGCCGGGTGGCACAGGCCTCGATCTCGGCGAGGGCCTCGGCTTCGGTCATGGCGTTGACGTCGATGTGGCGCTGGGTGTGGTTGCCGAGTTCATGGCCGCCGTCGAGGATGCGGCGGGCCATCCCGGGGTGCGCGTCGAGCCAGCTGCCGACGGCGAGGACGGTGATCCGGGCGCCGGCCCGCTCGGCCCGGGCGAGGAGTCCGGTGGCGAGGGCGGGGTCGCCCTGGCCGTGGAAGGTGAGGGCGACCCGGGGTCGGTCACGGGGGCCGTGGGTGATCTCGTCCGGTTGCCCGGGGAAGCGGCGGGGAGCGGGGGCGGGGCCCCTCGCGGCGGGGTCCGGCGCGGCGGGGCTCCGGGGGGCGTCGGCGGGGGCCCGGGCGGCGGGGGTGGGACGCGGCTCCGTGCCGCAGGCGGTGGAGAGGGCTCCCACCAGGGCGGCAGCCGCGCCCGCCCGGAGGGCTCCTCGGCGGTCGGTCGGCTTCACCCGACCATTCAAAGGGGCGCGATGCCCGATTTATTACGATTAGGCCAATTCAGGACGTTTGCAATTAGATGAGAGGAGTCCAACATGCGGACGACCCCGAGAACCAGCCGGCAAACCGCATAGACATTCACTGTTTACAAGGTGAGTGCTACACGTCACCAACGATTCATTGTTAGCCTGTCCGCTTTTGCACCATCTTGACCCACTAGGAACTTTTGGCAGGAAGGCCCCCTGTCTGCCATAGTCGGGAACACGACCTTCCATTGACCCGGGCCAGGTCGACAGAGCTGCCGTGGATACACCCCCCCGTCCACGGCGCATCACACGGAAGCCCCCACGCGCCCCACCACGGCGCACGGGGGCTTCGGTGCGTGCGGGACCGGCCGCCCCCTCGCCCTCCGGGCCGGCACCCCGGGCCTCGGGACCTCCGGGGGACACCTCGTGCGGACCCGTCTTCAGGACCGGTCCGCGACCCTCATCTCGAACCAGGTCGTCTTGCCGCGCGGCGCCAGGTCCACGCCCCACCGGTCGGCGAGCTTGTCGACCAGGAAGAGGCCCCGGCCGCTCACGTCGAGCTCGCGCACGGGCATCAGGCACGGCAGTCCGCGCGAGGGGTCACGCACCTCGATCCGGATCCACCCGCGCCGCCGCTGTAACCGCAGGGCGAAGACCCGGGCACCGGTGTGCCGGACGGCGTTCCCGACCAGCTCCGAGACCAGGAGCACGACGTGCTCCGTGATCTGCGGGCCCAGCGCCCACTGCCGCAGCACCACGTGCTGGGCGAGCCTGCGGGCCACCCAGGCGGACTCCGGGCGGGACGGCAAGCGGACGTCCTCCTCGGCCGGATTGCCGTACAACTCCACTGCTTCGGCGGCCTGTTCGTCCTCAAGGGTCGGAACCCACCGCGCTGGGGCGGCGCTCGCGCGCTGCCTCGGTTGTTCCCTACCCTCCAGGCCCGCCATGCCCCCCATCATGGCCGCACGGAGTGGTCCGCGGGGGCCGTTCCGGTGGAATCGACCCCCGACGGGATCAGGAAGCGGGACCCCGGGCGGCATCCGGGGCCCCGCTCCCCCGTCAGACGAACTTCGCCTTGCCCGGGCCCTCCTCGACGAAGCTGCGCATCCCGCGCTCGCGGTCCTCGGTCGCGAAGAGTCCGGCGAACCAGTTCCGCTCGATCGCGAGGCCGGTGTCGATGTCGGCCTCCAGCCCCTGGTCGATCGCCTCCTTCGCGGCCCTCAGGGCGACCGCGGGCCCCTGGGCCAGCTTGGCCGCCCAGGCGTGCGCCTGCTCGTACACCTCGGCGGCCGGCACCACCCGGTCGACCAGACCGAGCGTGAGGGCCTCCTCCGCCTTGACCATCCGGCCGGTGAAGATGAGGTCCTTGGCCTTGGAGGGGCCGACGAGCCGGGAGAGGCGCTGGGTGCCGCCCGCACCGGGGATCAGGCCGAGCAGGATCTCCGGCTGGCCCAGCTTGGCGTTGTCGGCGGCGATCCGGTAGTCGGCGCAGAGCGCGAGCTCACAGCCGCCGCCGAGCGCGTACCCGGTGATCGCGGCGACGACCGGCTTGGGGATGCGGGCGACGGCGGTGAAGGAGTCCTGGAGGGCACGCGAGCGCTTGACCATGGCCACGTGGTCCATGACCTGCATCTCCTTGATGTCCGCGCCGGCCGCGAACACCTTCTCGCCGCCGTAGAGGACCACGGCCCGCACGTCGTCGCGGTCGGTCGCCTCCTGGGCCAGCTCGCGCAGCCGGTCCTGGGTGGCGACGTCCAGGGCGTTCATCGGGGGGCGGTCGAGGCGGATCGTGCCGACGCCTTCGGCGACTTCGAGGTTCACAGTCATGGGAGGAAGGTTAGTGGCCGTTAACGGGGACGGGCCCGGTGCTGTTGCTCACAGCACCGGGCCCGTCTCCGTCGCACGCGTCTACGCGATCCACTCCGACCAGTCCATGTTCCAGCCGTTGAGGCCGTTGTCCGGCTTGATCTGCTTGTCCTTGGAGTTCTTCACGATCACCACGTCGCCGATGATCGAGTGGTCGTAGAACCAGGCGGCCGGCATCGAGCCGTCGCCGGCGCCGCGGGCGTCCTGGAGGCCGACGCAGCCGTGGCTCACGTTGGAGGAACCGAAGGTGGAGGCGGGCGCCCAGTAGTTGCCGTGGACGAAGGTGCCCGAGGTGGACAGGCGCATCGCGTGCGGCACGTCCTTGATGTCGTACTCGCCGCCGAAGCCGACCGTGGCCCCGTTCATGCGGGTCACCTTGTACTTCTCGCTGATGACCATCTGACCGTTGTACGTGGTCGTGGACGGCGCGCCCGCGGTGATCGGCAGCGTCTTGATGACCGTGCCGTCCCGCTCGACCTTCATCGTCTTGGCGCTCGCGTCGACGGTGGAGACCTGGCGGCGGCCGATGGTGAAGCTGACCGTCTTCTTCTGCTTGCCGTAGACGCCGGGACGGCCCTCGACGCCGTCCAGGTTGAGGTGGACCGTCACCTTGGTGCCGGCCGCCCAGTAGTCCTCGGGCCGGAAGTCGAGGCGGTCGTTGCCGAACCAGTGGCCCTGGATCTCGACGTCCGGGACCGCCGTCACCTTGATGGCCTTCTCCACGGCCTCGGGGTTGGTGATGCCCCGGGTGAAGTTGATGGAGACCGGCATGCCGACGCCGACGGTGGAGCCGTCCTCGGGCGTGTAGTGGCCGATGAAGGTGTTCTGCGGGACGAGGGTGGTGAAGGTGATGTCCTTCGCCGACTCACGGCCCGCGGAGTCCGTGGCGATCGCGTGGACCTTGTACTGGGTGGCCGCGGCCAGGTGCGCGTTCGGCGTCCAGCTGGAGCCGTCGGCCGCGATCCGGCCCTCGACCTCGGTGCCCTGGGAGTCGGCGACGGTGACCGTGGTCAGCTTGCCCTGCTCCGCGCTGACCTTGAGGGCCCCGCTGGTGGGGACCGCGTCGGCGCCGTCCTTCGGAAGGATCGTCACGACCGCCTGGGAAGCCGCGTTCCCCTGGTCGCCGCCCTGGGCGGCCGGGGTCTGGCCGCCGGCACCGCCCGCGGTGGTCCCCCCTCCGCCGCACGCGGTGAGCACCAGGAGCAGGGCCCCCGCCGCCAGGGCCTGCAGCCTGACGCCCCCACGTCGGCCGCGTCGCCCCGTCGCCCCTACCGATGCCCCCGATATCGGCTGCCGGTTCACTGTGCTCGTCTCCCCTCGCACGGCCTGGCTCCGCCACGGCCCCACCCCCGTGTGCATCCACTCGCGCACACAGCGCTAGATAATCACACCGCAGGACACGAAAGTTCCTCGTAAATGTCACCGTTCAGTCCCAGTGGACCCGGTGGGGGCGGTGTAGGGGGCGGACGGGGTCAGCGCAGGGCGGAGCCGGCCTTCCAGCGGTCCCACTCCAGGTTCCAGCCGCCGAGGCCGTTGTCGGGGGCGACCTCCTTGTCCCGGGAGTTGACCACCTCCACCACGTCGCCGATGAGCGTCCGGTCGAAGAACCAGCCGGCCGGCGAATCGGCGCTGCCGCCCTTCTCGTCCCGCAGCCCGACGCAGCCGTGGCTGACGTTGGCGGAGCCGAACGTGGCGGCGTCGGCCCAGTAGTTGCCGTGCAGGAAGGTCCCCGAATCGGTGAGGCGCATCGCGTGCGGCACGTCCTTGATGTCGTACTCGCCGCCGAAGCCGACCGTGGCCCCGTTCATGCGGGTCACGTCGTAGAGCTCGGTGACGACCATCTTCCCGTTGTACGTGGTGGTCTTCGGCGCGCCCGCGGTGACCGGCAGGGTGGCGAGGACCCCGCCGTTCCTGCGGACCTCCATGGTGTGCGCGGCGGCGTCGACCACGGAGACCTGGGAGCGGCCGACGGTGAACCCCACGGTCTTGCGCTGGATGCCGTACACGCCGGGCGCGCCCTCGACGTCCCGCAGGGCGAGCTCGACGGTGACCCGGGTGCCCGGCCGCCAGTACGCGGCGGGGCGGAAGTCGAGCCGCTCCTTGCCGAACCAGTGGCCGACGACCTCGACCGGCGGGTCCGAGGTCACGCGGATGGCCCGCTCGACCGCGGCGCGGTCCTCGATCGGCATGTTGAAGCCGAAGGAGACGATCATGCCGGTGCCGACCGTGGAGCGGTTCTCCGGCTTGAAGTAGCCGATGAAGCGGGACTCGGGGACCACCGTGGTGAAGGTGGTGTGCCGGGCGGAACGACGCCCGTGGGCGTCGAGCGCGACCGCGTCCACGCTGTACTTGGCGGCCAGGGCGAGCCGGCCCCCGGGCCGGGGCCGCCAGCGCAGGCCGTCCGGCGAGACCTCCCCGGGGACCTCGGTCCGCCGGCCGTCCTCCACCCGGGCGACGCTCACCCGTTCGAGCCGCCCGCTGTCCACCTTCACCTCGACCGGCCCCCCGGCCGGAACCGCCCGGCTGCCGTCCTCGGGGCTGATCCGGATGACGTCCCCCGGGGCCCGCGCCTTGCCCGGCAGGACGATGCCGACGCCTCCCCCGCCGTCCGCTCCGGTGCAGCCCGCGAGTCCCGCAGACAGCCCGGCCAGTCCCGCCACCAGTCCCGCCACCGCCAGGGCGCGCTGCGCCCGCTTCCGTACGCATGTCACGCCCGGCCCAACGACGGCCACCCTCCAGGGGAAACGTGCGTGCGGGTCATGTTGGGAGCACGGCCGTGCGGGCAGAACAGGAGGGAGAACCATCCGCGGGAACGACGGCCGGGACGCCGCCGCTGCCCCGGGTGCGGGCCCGACGAGCCGCGGGAGGCCGGGACGGTGTCGAGTGCAGCCGAGCAGGAGGCGGTAGCGGAGCCTGCCCCGGAGCGGGCCCGGCTCCCCGTGTGGCCGGGGGCGCCGACGCCGCTCGGCGCCCGCTGCCGGGTCGGCCCCGGCGGCGTCGCGGGCACCAACTTCGCCCTGTGGGCGGGCGGTGCGGAGGCGGTGGAGCTGTGCCTCTTCGACGCCGGGGGAACGGAGACCCGGCTGCCGCTGACCGAACTGACCCACGAGATCTGGCACGGATTCGTGCCGGGCGTCGGACCGGGACAGCGGTACGGCTACCGGGTGCACGGCCGCTGGGACCCGTGGACCGGTGCCCGCTGGAACCCGGCCAAGCTGCTCCTGGACCCCTACGCGCGGGCCGTCGACGGCGACTTCTCGCTGCCGCCCCAGGTGTACGGCCACGTCCGGGACTGGCCGCAGCAGCACGTCGCCGACACCGTCCGCGACGACCGCGACTCCGCCCCGCACGTGCCGAAGGGCGTCGTCGTCCAGGACGACGACGACTGGTCCGACGACCGCAGGCCCAAGACGCCCTGGCCGGACTCGGTCATCTACGAACTGCACGTCAAGGGCTTCACCCGGCGGCACCCCGACATCCCGGAACACCTCCGCGGCACCTACGCGGGGCTCGCCCACCCGGCGGCGGTCGACCACCTCGTACGGCTCGGGGTGACGGCGGTCGAACTGCTCCCGGTGCACCAGTTCGCGCACGAGGACCACCTGCTGCGCCGGGGCCTGCGCAACTACTGGGGCTACAACTCGCTCGGCTACTTCGCCCCGCACGCCGGCTACTCCTCCTCCGGTACGACCGGCCAGCAGGTCGGCGAGTTCAAGCGGATGGTGCGGGCGCTGCACGCGGCCGGGATCGAGGTGATCCTCGACGTCGTCTACAACCACACCGCGGAGGCCGGCGAACTGGGACCGACCCTGTCCCTCAAGGGCATCGACAACCGCGGCTACTACCGGCTCCAGTCCGACGCCCGCCGCTACGCCGACTACACGGGCTGCGGCAACACCCTGCACGTCGTGCAGCCGCAGGTGCTGCGGCTCATCACCGACAGCCTGCGCTACTGGGTGACCGAAATGGGGGTGGACGGCTTCCGCTTCGACCTGGCGGCGGCCCTCGCCCGCTCCTTCCACGACGTCGACATGCTCTCCCCCTTCCTCGCCGTCATCGCGCAGGACCCGGTGCTGAGGCGGGTGAAGCTCATCGCCGAACCGTGGGACGTGGGCAACGGCGGCTACCAGGTCGGCGCCTTCCCTCCCCTGTGGACCGAGTGGAACGACCGCTACCGGGACGCCGTGCGGGACTTCTGGCGCGGGGCGCTGCCCGACGTGCGGGACCTCGGCTACCGGCTCTCCGGCTCCAGCGACCTCTACGCCTGGGGCGGGCGCCGGCCGTACGCCTCCGTCAACTTCGTCACCGCCCACGACGGCTTCACCCTCCGCGACCTCGTCACCTACGAACGCAAGCACAACGAGGCCAACGGCGAGGGCAACCGGGACGGCACCCACGACAACCGCTCCTGGAACTGCGGCACCGAGGGCGAGACCGACGACCCCGAGGTCAACGCCCTCCGCCTGCGCCAGCAGCGCAACCTGCTCACCACCCTGCTGCTCTCCACCGGGGTGCCGATGCTCGTCGCCGGCGACGAGATGGGCCGCACCCAGGGCGGCAACAACAACGCCTACTGCCAGGACAACGAGCTCGGCTGGCTCGACTGGTCCCTCCCCGACGACCCCGGCCGCGCCCAGCTCCTCGCCCTCACCCGCCGGCTGCTCGCCCTGCGCCACCGCCACCCGGTGCTGCGCCGCCGGGCCTTCTTCTCCGGCCGGCCGCAGGGCGCGGACGGGCTGCGGGACCTGGCCTGGTTCACCGCCGACGGCACCGAGATGACCGAGCCCGACTGGTACGCCCCCACGGCCACCCTCGGCCTCTACCTGTCGGGCCGGGACATCCCGGGCCGGGACGCGCGGGGCGAGCAGATCACCGACGACAGCTTCCTCGCCGTCCTGCACGCCGGCCCCCACCCCCTCGACTTCCGGCTGCCGGGCCCGCCCTGGGCGGAGACGTACGAACTCCTGGTGGACACCGGCCGCGAGGAGCAGGACCGGGCACCGGGCACCGAACACCCGGGCGGCGGGACGATCACGGTGGGCGGACGCTCGACGGTCCTGCTGCGCGTCCGGAGCTGACCGGGGTCCGGGGAACGGTCACCGGGATCCGGGGAACGGTCACCGTGGCGCGGGAACGGGCGGGGGTCCCGGGGACGGCCGCCGTGCCGCCGTCGGGGCTCAGGACCGGACGGCCAGTTCCGACTCCAGCCTGGCCAGGTGGCGGGCCTCGGCCTCCTTGCGCGCGGAGGCGAAGCGGCGGTCGACGAGGAGGACCGGGGCCAGCCACAGGTAGCCCCACGGGCTGAAGGAGTCGACGACCCCCGTCTGCCGGAGCAGCTGGTTGGTGACCAGGGCCAGCACCATGGCGACCACCCAGGCCGCCGGACGGTGTCGCCCGACGAACCGCACCGGCGCGTTCCAGGGGCCCGCGAGCGCCTCGACCGTCGCGGCGTGCACGGCCGCCCCGCGATCGGTGGGAGCGGCGGCCTCGGCCGCACGGGCGGCGCCGAGGGCCCCTTCGGCGCCGTTGCCGGCGAGGGACTCGCTGAGGTCGCGGGCCTGTTCCTGCGTCTGCTGGACGGCGAGCCGCTGGTGCACGACGCCCATCCGCAGCTCGTCCCAGTAGCCGCGGCGGGCCCAGCGCTCGGCCTCGGCGAGCCGCTCGGCCTCGGCCGTCCCGGGGCCGAGCTCCTTCAGCCGGCGGGACAGGGCAGCGGCCCGGCCGGCGCGCCCCGGATGGTCGAACCCATCTGCGCGCAGGCACAGTTCGGCGTACCCGGCGAGGAGCCCGAGGTGGTCGCCGTCCAGGGCGAGGCCGGCGCGGAAGGCCCGCTCGGCACTGTCGTCGTGGTCGTCCTCGTCCTCGGCGACGTGGCCGAGCGCGAGCCAGCAGTAGAGGTCGGGATGGGGTCCGAGCCGGTCGAGGCCCTCCTGGGCGGCCCGCCGGACGGCAGCCGCGCCGCCGGCGAGAAAGAGTTGCTCGCAACGGTCGCCATAGGCGTCGATCGTGGTCACTCGGTGTCCTCCTCGTCCATGCCCCCTGTGGGACCGCGCAAGTCTGTGACGTGCGGCTTCGCCGGGGCAAGGCCGTTCGGTGGCGCGGGTCAAGTCGGCCGGAAAACCGGATGAGACGTGTCAGTGGTGAACCGTATGGTCGGACCTGATGCCCGAGAAACCTGATCCCCCGAGGACCGCCGACCGCTCCGCGGTCCGCGTCCTGCTCCGCCTCTGGCCGTACGTGCGGCCCGTGCGGGCCCGACTGTTCACCGCCGCGGTCGTCGCGATCGTCGCCTCCTGCCTGTCGCTCGTCATCCCCCTCGTGTTGAAGTGGATGGTGGACGGGCCCGTCGCCGACCGGGACCCCGGGGGCGTCTGGCTGGGGGCCCTGTACCTGCTGCTCCTCGGAATCACCGAGGCCGTCCTGTTCGGCTTCCGCCGCTGGCTGGTGGCACGGCCGTTGTCGGCCGTGGAGGCCCGGATGCGCTCCGAGCTGTACTCCCGGCTGCAACGCCTCCCGATCGCCTTCCACGACCGCTGGGCCTCGGGACAGCTGCTCTCCCGCGGGACGACGGACCTGATGATGGTGCGGATGTTCCTGGCGTTCCCGCTGACGTTCCTGCTGGTCAACGCCGTCACCATCCTCGCCGGCTATGTCCTCCTGCTGGCCCAGGACTGGTCCCTCGGCCTGGTCCTCCTCACCCCGGTCGTCCCCCTCGTGATCGTCTGCTCGCTCTTCGAGCGCCGGTACGGGGTGGTGGCCCGCACGGCCCAGGACCAGGTGGGCGACCTGACCACGGTCGTCGAGGAGAGCGTCCTCGGCATCCGGATCGTGAAGGGCTTCGGCCGGCACCGCAGCCAGGCCAGGGCCTTCCGCGAGCTCGCCGGACGGCTCCGCGGCACGGAACTCGTCAAGGCACGGCTGCTCGCCACCATCTGGGGGGTCATCACCGTCGTACCGGAACTGGCCATCGGCGCGGCCCTCGTCCTCGGCACCGTGCAGGTCGCGGACGGCCAACTGTCGGCGGGCACCCTCGTCGCGTTCCTGTCGACGGCCCTGGCCCTGCGCTGGCCGGTGGAGTCCATCGGCTTCCTGCTCGCGATGAGCCAGGAGGCGGCGACGGCCACGGAGCGGTACTTCGAGGTGATGGACGCCGAGGAGGAGACCCGCACCGCGGCCGGCACCACCGCCGCCGCGGACGCCCCGGACGGCGTGCGCTTCGAGAAGGTGACGTTCCGCTACCCGGACGCCCCGGAGGACGCGCCGCCCGTCCTGGACGGCATCGACCTCCACATCCGACCCGGCGAGACCCTCGCCCTCGTCGGCGGCACCGGTTCCGGCAAGACCACCCTCACCGCCCTCGTACCGCGCCTGCACGAGGCGACGGGCGGACGCATCCTGCTGGACGGCGAGGACACCTCCCTGATGGAACGGGACCGGCTCCGCTCCCTCGTCTCCATGGCCTTCGAGGAACCGACCCTCTTCTCCGCGAGCATCGGCGAGAACGTCCTGATGGGCGCCGCCGACGCCGGGGAGCAGGGGCTGCGGCGCGCCCTGGGCGTCGCCCAGGCGGACGGCTTCGTCGACCGCCTCCCGGAGGGCACCGCCACCCAGGTCGGCGAGCAGGGCCTGAGCCTGTCCGGCGGCCAGCGGCAGCGGCTCGCCCTGGCCCGCGCGGTCGTCGGCAAGCCCCGGTTCCTGGTCCTGGACGACCCGCTCTCCGCGCTCGACGTCCACACGGAGGCACGGGTGGAGGCCGCCCTGCGGGAGGTGCTGCGGGAGACGACCGCCCTGGTCGTGGCCCACCGCCCGTCGACGGTGATGCTGGCCGACCGGGTGGCCCTGTTGTCGGGGGGCCGGATCACGGCCGTGGGCACCCACCAGGAACTGCTGCGGAGCAGCGAGGAGTACGCCTGGCTGATGTCGGGCGAGGGGGAGCAGCGATGACGGGGACCACACCGACGCCGACGCCGGAACCGACGCCCACGCCCGCGTCCTCGGGGGCCGGCGCGGCCGGTCCCGTGACCGATGCGGCGAACGGCCCCGCGACCGGTGCCGTGAACGGTCCCGTGAGCGGCGGCGCAACCGATGCGGCGGCCGATCCGGCAACCGGTCCGACGGCCGGTGCCGTAACCGGTCCGGCAGCCGGCCCCGTGACCGATGCGACGGCCGATCCCGTGACCGATCCGTTCGACCGGGACGACCTGCCCGCGCCGCCCGGCGCGACGGGGGCCCTGCTGCGGTCGCTGCTCGCCGCGCACCGCACCAGGGTCGTCCTCGCGACCCTGGTCCTCCTCCTCAAGGAGGCGGCGGTCCAAGCGGGCCCGCTGCTCGTCGCGTACGCCATCGACCGCGGCGTCCCCGCCTTCCGCGCCGGGGACCACGGGCCGGTCGTGGCGGTGGCCCTCGGCTACCTGCTGTGCGCCGCGCTGTCGGGCCTGCTCCAGTACGCCTTCGTCCGGGGCGCCGCCCGGATCAACCAGGACGTGCTGCTGGACCTGCGCGGCCGGATCTTCCGACACGCGCAACTGCTGAGCGTCGACTTCCACGAGCGCTACACCTCGGGCCGGCTCATCTCCCGGTCGACCACGGACGTCGAATCGCTGCGCGAACTGCTCGCGGAGGGCCTCCAGGAACTCATCGGGGTGGTCCTCTCCTTCGTCTCGATCTCCCTGGTGCTGCTCTGGCTGGACCTGGGGATCGGTGCGGTGGCGGTCGCCTCCTTCCTCCCCCTCTCCCTGCTGGTGCGCCGCTACCGGCGGCGGGCGGGCGCGGTCTACGCGGAACGCTCCACCGCCATCGCGGGCGTGATCGTGAAGTTCGCGGAGACGATGAACGGCATCCGCCCGGTCCGGGCGTTCCGCCGCGAGCGCTCCAACGACGCCGAGTTCGCGCTCCTCAACCACCGGCACGAGCGCAGCAACGGCGACGCCCTCCTCGAAATGGCCCGCTACGTGGTCGGCTCCCGCCTGGTGGCGAACACGGCGGTGGCCGGGATGTGCCTGTGGGGCGCGTACCGGGTCGCGGACGGCACCCTCGCACTCGGCGTGCTGGCCGCGGCGGTGCTCTACATGCGCCGGCTGTACGACCCGATCGACCGCCTCGCCATGTTCCTCAACTCGTACGAGTCGGCGGCGGCCTCCCTCGCCAAGATCGCGGGTCTGCTCGCCCAGGAGCCGGGCGTTCCCGAGGCGAAGGAGCCCCGGGAACTCCCCCGGCGGTCGAGCGCCCCGGGCCGCGAGGTCGTCTTCGACGGGGTGCGGTTCGCCTACCGGACGGGGGGCGAGGTCCTGCCCCGCTTCGACCTGACGATCCCGGCGGGCCAGACGGTGGCCGTGGTCGGCGCCACCGGCGCGGGCAAGTCGACGCTGGCGAAGCTGCTGGCCCGCTTCTACGACCCGACCGACGGCCGGGTCCTGCTCGACGGCGTCGACCTGCGCGAACTGGCGACCCCGGAGCTGCGGCGCGGCGTCGTCATGGTCACCCAGGAGGCCTTCCTCTTCTCCGGGACGGTCGCCGAGAACATCGCGATCGGCCGCCCGGACGCCACCCGCGAGGAGGTCGAGGAGGCCGCGAGGGCCATCGGGGCCCACGCGTTCATCAGCAGCCTCCCGGACGGCTACGACACGGACGTGCGCAAGCGCGGCGGCCGGATCTCGGCCGGCCAGCGCCAACTGGTCGCCTTCGCCCGCGCCCTGCTCGCCGACCCGGCGGTCCTGATCCTGGACGAGGCGACCAGCTCGCTGGACGTCCCGGGCGAACGGGCCGTGCAGCGGGCGATGGACACGGTGCTGGCCGGCCGCACGGCGGTGGTCATCGCCCACCGCCTCTCCACGGTCGAGGTCGCCGACCGGGTCCTGGTGATGGAGTCGGGCCGGATCGTCGAGGACGGCCGCCCGTCCGCCCTGGTGACGGGCGAGGGCCACTACGCGGGCCTCCACCGGGCCTGGCGGGACAGCCTGGTGGGCTGAGGACGCCCCGGGGCGGCGGGGTGGAGGGACACGGATCGTGCCCCTCCGCCCCTCCTCCTCCCGGCGATCACACCGGGACGGGGAAGTGCGCCCGGAGGGAAGCCGGAGCGGAGGCCTCGTCGCCTCCGTGCGGGCCGTTCCGCTCGCGGGGACCGCGCTACTGCGGGGCGTCGAGGCCGCGCTCGTGGCGGTCGATGGCCTCGCGCACGGCGTTGACGAAGCCGTTCCAGTACGCGGGGGCGTCGGGCGCGGTGGAGGATGCCACACCGGCGGTCCCCCGGCGGCCGGAGCCACTGCCGAAGGTGCCGAACATCGCCCTGCGCAGTTCGGTGGAGGTCTCCAGCTGGGCACCGGCTCCGGTGCGCGTCCGATTGACGATGTTGGTCGGGTCGTCGCCGTTCAGCTCGACGTTGGCGCCCGCGACGACCACTTCGACGCCCAGCGAGGAGTTCAGTCCGTGCTGGTCGAACGCCCACTCCAGGTTGCGGATCAGCCGCTGGTCCCGGCCGCCGATGAGGATCCGCTTGGCCATCGGGGCGTCATCCGGCTTGTAGCCGTGGAGGGAGACCGCATAGAGGTTGTTGCTGCAGACCGCCAGGGCGGCAGGATCGTCACAGTGGGTCGAGGTGACGTGGAGGGACTTGACGGGGGCGGGCCGGGACGCGGTCAGCGTCTCGAACATCCAGTAGTCACGCTGCACCGCGCCCGGGGTGCTCGTGTCCGGCGTCGGCTCGGTTCCGGGTTCGGCACGGTCGTAACCGGCGATGGTGAGGCACAGTTCGGTGGTGCCCGATTCGAGGCCGCCGCCGTGCGGGGCGATGATCGCCGTACTGCGGACGGGGGCGCTGGTGAGGACGCTGAGCGGGGCGGTTGCCGCGGGGTCCTTGGCGTAGTCGTTCAGGGTCACGGGGGCACCGCAACGGAAGCGGCGCATCCAGTTGACGCCCTCTTCGTAGTCGGTGCTGCTGTAGAGCGCCGCGTTCGACGCGAACTCCTCGGCTTCGGCCGCAGCGGCGGTGCTGCCGTTCCCCGCGAGGTCATTGAGCAGGGGCAGGGTGGCGGCCGCAGCCGCCACCGAGGTCAGGAGGGTACGCCTACTGGTGGAATTCATCCGTTGATCATCTCAACAGGACCGACTCGCCCCGCGAGGAGGCGGGCACGGTCCACCGGGCGGGCGGGGGACCCGCCGAAGTCCGGTGCCCGACGCTCGCACGTCCCACCCCTGCCCCTCACCGAAGCGGACGGGGCACCTGACGAGCCGCAGGCTCCAGCGGTAGTCGTCCGGCCCTGGGAACCACATCCCGCCGAGAAGTTTCCAGCCCCTCACTGCGGCAGCAGCCCGCCGGCCATCTCGGCACGGCCCGAACCGAGATCGGCTCCACGCGCTGCATGAACTCGCCCTCCGTGCCGGACTCCACAAGGGCGAACTCCTCGGTCTACGCCGGGAAGACCTCGATACCGGTATCGCTGCCGCCCGCCGCAACCTTCAGCACGCCAAGGCAGGCGGGCCCACCACGCCGCCCCCAAGATCTGGGCCCCTGAACGCCGCATCGCCCTCCCCGCCGGCTGCTTCCAGCCACTGAAGGTCCACCGCAAGCAGCAGCAGCGCGACCGTCATGCGGCAGGCACCGAGTGGCAGCACAACGGGCACGTGTTCACCACTCCCCAGGGCAGACCGATCGACCCGACCGACCTCACCCGCGCCTTCACCACGCTCCTCCGCACGGCCGGCCTCCGCCGCATCCGCTTCCACGACCTCCGGCACTCCACCGCCACCCTGCTCCTGGAACAGGACGTCGAACTCGTCGTCATCAAGGAACTCCTCGGCCACGCCCACATCGGCGTCACCGCCACCGTATACGCGCACGTACGCCTTCGCTTCCAGCGCGACGCCATCGACACCCTCAGCACCGCGCTCGACGGGCCAACGATCACCAAGACGGTCAGTACAGACGGCGACGAACCGCCGCCCTGCGCCGCCTTCGTCCGCTGATGTTGCCGGCAGCTACTGAGCCCGTGTCAAGCGGCTTTGTCGTGCGGGGTGAGGCTGATGCTCAGGTCGGCGCCGAGAGCCTGAGCCAGGCGGCGCAGGAGGGGAAGCGTGGGCACGGTCCCGCCGCCTTCGAAGCGGGAGATCTGCGGCTGCTTCATCCCGCACCGCTCGGCCAGCTCGGCCTGGGACAACCCGAGCTCGATGCGCCGGTCGTGGACGAGTTGCCCGAGCTCACGGGCGAGCGTGGAAGGCGGGTCCTGCATGATTCCTCCCCGCCTCAGGCCGCTGGGGCGACGATGGTGACGGTGGGCTCGTCTCCTCCGGCGAGGTGCACGTCCACCGTGAGGTCCAGTGCGCGGGCCAGGCGCATGATGACCGCAATGGGCGGCAGCTCGGTGGCCGTCTCGATGCCTTCGATGTCATCGACGCCGACGTGCATGCGCTCGGCGAGGTCGGCCTCGCTCAGGCCCAGCTGCTTACGCCGGTCGTAGACGGCCTTGCCCAACGTCATGGCGAGACCGGCCTCTTCGTAGACCCGGTCGTACTCGGCGTCAGCGTCCAGGTGTTCGCCCAGCAGCTGGCGGTGGCGACGGGTCCTCCATTCGCTGTGGTTCACCGGTTCTCCTTGAGGTTGCGGCTGTAGAGGTCGTGCTCGGCGGCGGCTTCATGCTCTGCCTCGCACAATCGCTGTGCGGCGTGGGCGCGGTCCACTTCGGCCTGCTCGCGCATCTTGGTCTTGCGGAACACGGTGAGCAGCACGACACGTCGGCCGGGCGCCAGCCAGTAGGTAATGCGCTGGTGAGCATCACCGAGACGGAAGCGCAGCTCGCGGAGCTTGCCGCCCAGATGGCGGGAGTGCGGTTCGTCGAGCGTGGTGGGCTGCTCGGCGAGCAGGTCAACAACGCGTTCGGCCTGCTTGTAGTGATGGGCCGGAATGTTCTCCAGCCACAGCCGTACCTCCGGCTCGATCTCGATCGAGTACCGCCCGCTGTCCATAGCGCCGATGATATATGGGCCGGGCTGATGCGTCGCCCAGTTTGGCGGCGCGGGCCGGGGCGGGAGGGGTCCGCCACGGGGGTGGGCCGCCGGGGCATCGCTCCCCCGCTGGAGGCGGTGCCGGCCACCGCCCTCGCTGAGCCTGCGCGACGCATGTGAAGGGTCGGCCCCTTGGCCGGCCCTTGCCTGCGATCCGGCCGTAGGACGGTCGTAGGCGATAGCTTGCTCCGCCAGGAGCCCGGCTCCGGTCATCCCGGTGATCCGGTTGGCTGCCGCTCCCGCAGCCCCACTACCGCTTCGGCTCGGTGCCTCCAGTAGCGCCTGATCGCGGGAGTAGACGGCAGGGTTTGCCGACGACGGCGGCCCGCTCAGGCGGGCGGTGCCCGCCTTGAACCTCGTAGAGAAAATCTGAACGCACCGTCCTGACCGGCGTCCCGGCACGGTGGGTCAGCGGCCCCGCTCGCCGCTGCCTGACTCCAGGGCCGCGATGCGGCCACGAAGGTCGGCAATCTGCTGAGCGGCCTCGGCCAGCGCACGTTCCAGCGCCTCGATGCGGGCCGTCGTCCCGGTGGCATGCGCGGTCGCCTCGGGGCCGTCGAGGTCATCAGCGTCGTCGGTGGCGTGGTCGTGGTGGGCGACGAAGGCGCCCTTGCCGGGGCGGGAGACCGCCCACCCCTCCTGCTTCAGCAGGGCCATGGCCTTCTGCACGGTCAGGCTCGACGCCCCGAACTCCCGCATCAACACGGCCTGCGTGGGCAACGCATCACCCGGCCGCAGCCCACCAGAGCGGATGCGCTCGCGCAGGGTCTCGGCGATGACCTCGAACGTCAGCGGCACCCCGCTGCCCGCCGGCCTGCGCCCGCGCCGCGTCGTCACCACGCCTGGTCACCCACGCTTTCCACGCCCTCTACCAGCAATATCCGGCCCGTCCAAGCCGGGAAACCGGCCCCACACTACCCGCGTCCCGCCACCCACAGAAAGGAATGAGGAGGGATGCAGTTGAATGCGCTGGTGGGGCGATGTTAACGTCACGCACCCGCCGGTGATCACCGCCGCGCCCCGCCGACCAAGCCCCCACCGGCCCCGGCCTCCGCGCCCACCTTCGAGGCGCCCCGTTCCCCCGTGAGCCGATCACTTCGGCCTTCCCACCGTCACGTCGTGCTGCTTCCGCACTCCCGCCGAAAGGCCCCGTTCCGCATGCCCGCACAGCTCCAACTCCCGTACACCGCAACCGTTCCAACTGCCTCGTGTCCATCGTCGGCGTTCACGACACCGACCTGCCCGGCGGACATCACCGCCTTGGCGGCAGGGCGGTCGGCGCTGGAGTGCCGCGCGAGGCTGACCGGCAGGCTGGCGAAGCTCGCCGCCGCCGGCCACCTCGCACCCCTCGCACGGCAGATCAGCACGCTCGGCGGCTGCGCGCACCCGATCCGCCTCGCCGGGCACCGCACCCGTCTGGACAGCGCGACCGGCGAGATCCTCGACCACTTCGACTCCAGCCGGCTCCCGGCGGGCGAACTGCTGGTCCGCTGCGGCAACCGCCGCGTCACCCGCTGCCCGGCCTGCTCCACTGTCTACCGGTACGACACCTACCAGCTCATCGCCTCCGGACTACGCGGCGGCAAGACCGTCCCCACCAGCGTCGCCGCGCACCCCCGCGTGTTCGCCACCCTGACCGCGCCCGGCTTCGGCCCCGTCCACAACCGGCCCGACACCGGCCGCTGCCACTGCGGCCACACCCACCCCGACGACGACCCGCTCCTCGGCACGCCGCTCGATCCCGACCGCTACGACTACGCGGGCGCCGTCCTGTGGAACGCGCACGCCCCAGCCCTGTGGGCACGCTTCACCACCCACCTGCGGCGGGAGATCGCGAAGGCGGCAGGGCTGACACAGCGGATCCTGCGGGACCACGCGACGCTCTCGTACGCCAAGGTCGCCGAGTACCAGAAGCGCGGCCAGGTCCACTTCCACGCCGTCATCCGCCTCAACGGACCCACCGGTCCCGCCAGTATCCCGCCCGCCTGGGCCACCACCCAACTCCTCGACCACGCCGTCCGCGCCGCCGCCACACGCACCCGCGTCCACCACGAGGGCGAACCGCCGAAGCAACCGCAGCCCGCCGGGGACATCCCCGCGCCCCAGCCCCAAAACTCACATCGGGGTGGGCGGTTGGTGTTCCGGTTCGGGCGGCAGATCGACGTCCGGCCGATCCGCAGCACGGACTTCACTGGCGGCCCAGTCACCGACCGGCACGTCGCCGCCTACATCGCCAAGTACGCCACCAAGGGCGCCGAGACCACCACCGGCACCCTCGACCGCCGACTCCGCTTCCTCGCCGAACTCGCCGGCCACGACATCACCGACCACGCCCGCCGAATGATCCACACCGCCTGGAGCCTCGCCACCGAACGCGCGCACGCCCACCTCCGTCTGCGCCAATGGGCCCACATGCTCGGCTTCCGAGGCCACTTCTCCACCCGCACCCGCCACTACTCCACCACCCTCGCCCACCTCCGAGCCGAACGCACCGCCTGGCGAACCAGCCGACCCGACACCCAGACCCCAGCCCCGGCATCGGCTGAGACGCAGGCCGGCCAGACGGACGGCACTCCGGTCAGTGACCGCGCCGGACACTCCACTGACCTGGCCGCCGGTCACCGACCCGGTCACGGTCATTCCACAGGTCACCGTCCCGGTCACCGCGATATCGCCGCACGGCCCGACGGCTCGGACACCACGCTGGTCATCTCCCACTGGCAATACGCCGGAAGCGGCCTCCTGCCCGAGCTCGAACACCTCGCCGATCTCCTGGCCGCGACACGGCAGACCCGACCCGAGCAACCGAACCGAACCCGACGCTCGGAACGCTCCAGTGACCGCTCCGGTCACCCGGTCGGTCACTCCACCGATCGGCTGACCAGTGCTGTCCGGGCGGGGGCCGTCGCATGACCGCCGACACGGAACTGCTGACGGTTCCCCAGGTCATGGCCCGCCTCCAGCTCGGCCGCTCGGCCGTCTACGACCTGCTCCGCACCCGCCAGCTCGCCTCGATCACCCTCGGCCGCGCCCGCCGCATCCCCGCCCACGCGCTGGCCGACTTCATCTGCACCCGCCTCGAACAGGAAGCCGCCTGATGACCACGCCCCGCGACAACCCCGTCTCCCGCCGCACCCGGGCCAACGGCGACGGGACCGTCTACCAGCGCAAGGATGGCCGTTGGGAAGCCGCCGGATACGTCCTCGCACAGGGCAACGCCCGTCGCCGGGTCCGCGTCTACGGCTCCACCCGCAAGGACGCCCTGGTCAAGCTCACCGAGAAGGTCGCCGCCAGCAACCGCGGCCTCCCCGTCCCCTCCGCGCAGGGCAGCGTGGCCGCGTACCTGACGTACTGGCTGGAGAACGTCGCCGTCCACCACCTCCGCGAGAACACCCACACCCGCTACACCGCCTGCGTCCACCGGTACCTGATCCCCGGCCTGGGCAAGAAGAAGCTCACCAAGCTCTCTGCCAAGGACGTCCGCACCTGGCTCAACCAGCTCCGCACCACCTGCCAGTGCTGCACGCGCGGCCTCGACGCCCGACGAGACGAGCCCCGCTGCTGCGCCGCCGGCCAGTGCTGCCACAAGCTGCTCTCCCCGCTGACGCTCACCTACATCCATTCCGTACTCAAGTCCGCCCTGGAGCACGCCGTCCGCGAAGAGGAGATCCCGCGCAACGTCGCCCGCAACGTCCGTACCGGCACCCCACGGCCCCGCCGCTTCGAACCCCTCACCGCCAGCGAAGCCCGCCAGTTCCTTACCGCCGCGGAAGGTCACCGGTTGCACGCGCTGTTCGAACTCGCCCTCCACACCGGACTCCGCAAGGGCGAACTCCTCGGCCTGCGCTGGGAAGACCTCGACCTCGACGCCGGCACCGCGGCAATCCGCCGAACCCTGCAGCGCACCAGCACAGGCGGCCTCACTACGCTGCCCACCAAGACCCGGGCCTCCGAGCGCCGCATCGCCCTCCCCACCCGCTGCGTCCAGTCGCTGAAGCTCCACCACGAGCAGCAGAAGCGCGAGCGGGAGGCCTCGGGTACCACATGGCAGCACAACGGGCGCGCCTTCACCACCGCGCAGGGCCGACCAATCGACCCGACCAACCTCACCCGCGCCTTCCTCACGCTCCTCCTAAAGGCCGGCCTCCGCCGCATCCGCTTCCACGACCTCCGCCACTCGACCGCCACCCTGCTCCTGGAACAGGACGTCGAACTCGTCGTGATCAAGGAACTCCTCGGCCACGCCCACATCGGCGTCACCGCCACCGTCTACGCTCACGTCCGACTCCGTCTCCAGCGTGGCGCTATCGACACTCTCAGCACCTCGCTCGGCAGCCCGGAGACCACCGAGACGGCCAACGGCGATGGCGATGAACCGCCATCCTGCACCGCCCTCGTCCACTGACGTTGCCGTCAACTACTGCCGTCACGACACGCAGAAGCCCCGCCAGGACGCACCTGGCGGGGCTTCATTTTTGCTGACGCGATCAGCTCTCCTTACGAGAGATATCCCATGTCAGCGCTTCGCCTGATCTCACGGTTACCCACGCTGCGGGGAACTCCAACAGGACACCACAGACCTCACCTACGGAATTATGGATATCCGAGGCTGAGATAATGATGTCGAGACCAGGGCTCCCGATCCCTTCCATCTCCTCGAAAGCCCATGACTCAATGGGCCAGCACCATGCGGGCAGCGCCGGCCACTGACCGTCAGTGACCTTGAGGGTCCAGTCTGTGTCGCAAGACAAGAGAATGGAAGGACCTGTGTCAAATAGGAATTCCACAGCCTCGACCGATGCGGCATCCTGGGAGTCATCCGCGAGGTACCTAACGCCAAGAGCAGCTCGCACGCGCTGCCCCGCTCGCAGGTTCGCTACTTTCCGTTCGGTCATTTCTTACACCCGCACGAGAAGGGACTAGCTTGCTCGAACCAGCCGTTTGGCTTACTCATTGGGAACATAGTGACGAACTGACCATCACCCTTCGTCACTAGAAGATCATTCCCTCTGCGGTAGAAGAAATAGTCGTTCCCGCCGCCATTCTTCGGATTCCACGGACCTTGCCGGACTTCGTCATGCGACCCGCGAACCTCTGCGATCTTGTCACGGAATCCCTGGCGGGCAGAGGCATCACCCGGGTTGAGGCCGTAGTCCTGAGCATGCTTGCCCCACTTCTTTCCGAACTGCCCCTCATCGATGGAAAACGCAGGACCACAGTTGCTGTTGTGAACGAGGACCGGAGTCTCGCCCGCCAGCACATAGTACGTGTGCAGGTCTGCGACGGTGAGATTATACGTATCCTGGTGAGCCTTATAAACCCGGACGCTCGTTACTGCTACATGTTCACCATCCGCAGCCAGGAGGGTCATGCCAGGCTGCAACTCATCGGCGTTGAGCCAGGACTCTTCAGATTCAACCCAGAAGGGGTGGTGACCAGTGGCGCGGAGGGGGCGCATTCCTTCCACCGAATTAACGAAAAGATCAACATAGATCTTATCGTCACTGGTGAATATGGTCGCGGTCACAGTCTTCCCTGCAGGCTTGCCTCCATCTGGATCGGCCGCTAGGACCTGATCACCGATTTCGACTTCCTCGATCGGCTTACTCGACCCATCGGCAAGCAGAACACGAGTTCCTGCCACAAAGCTATTACGAGGACACGGCGAGCTACTTCTTCTGCCGAAGCCGCCCAACCCCCCCACGGGACGCTCTCCAGGCCCCATAGCCATACCAGAAATCAGAAATGCGGCATTACTCGACACCGACTTAGGGCATCGAAAACTATTCCTCTGATTGCAGGCATGCCATTTCATTCTAGCCATGTGACTATAGAAAGCGCTTGACTGCTCCTCGTCTACAGGATCGGTGTACCAGCGCGCGATACACGATTCACCGCAATAGCTATCGTGGAGCTGCTCTGCCAGGCCAACCTTAAAAGCAGAGGCATCTGACCACGACTTGGGTACATTCACTCCAGGAAACACCGTCATGTATCCCGGAAAAATCTCCGGTCCAGTAGGCGATGCATGCCAGCCGCTAGTAGTCCACCAATTAGCGTTATAGCTGTCATTATCGCAACCTGTGCAGCCCCACGAGGAGTCATTAAGCGGCGCTCCTCCACTCTTCTGCGTGGGGGTGTTATTTCCGTACTGGGTACCGCCTCCACACTCGACTGGGGTAGCACACGCGGCAAGCCCACTCGGGTCAGAGAAGCTGACCGGACTCCCGTTGGAATACGAGTACCCGTTCATCTGGAGCGGGTCGGTGATGTCGAGGATCGGGTCGGCAGAAAGGAAGCGGCCGGTGTTCTGGTCGTATTCGCGGGCGCCGATGTGGGTGAGGCCGGTGGCGGTGTCGTCGATGCCGACGCCGAGGTAGCCGCGCTTGTTCGGCCAGTCGCTGGGCTTGGTGCCGCGGTACTCGCCGTAGGGCTTGCTGGCACGGCGGGTGACGGGCTGGGTTCCGCCGGCCTCGACCGCGGTGTGGGCGGTGCCGAGGTGGTCGGCGAGGAGGACGTTGATCTCGTGGCCGGTGGTGGACCGGTCGGTGGTGGTGCGGACGACCGTCGGTGCGCCGGGGTGGCCGTAGGAGCGCGAGGCGCGGGTGATGAGGCCGACGGAGTCGGTGGTGAGCTCCGTCTCGCCGAGGTAGAGGGTGCTGCCGGTGGGCGAGTTCTCCAGGATGCGGTTGCCCGCGGCGTCGTAGACGTAGGTGGTCTTGTCGTTGCCGATGGTGTTCGACTCGAGTTTCTGCTCGGTCGTCCACTTCAGGTTCTGGGTCTGGGTGCCGCCCTGGAGGGTGCGGGTCTTGGTCGTGCCGGTCGGGTTGTAGGTGTACGCGCTGCTCGTGCCCGGGGTGGGCGAGGTGGCGGAGAGCAGGGTGTGGGGCTGGGTGGAGCCGTAGGCGTAGGTGTAGGTGGTGTTCTTGCTGGTGTCGCCCGCCGGGTCGTGCTCCGTCATGGTGGCGCGGTTGCCGAGCCAGTCGAAGGTGAAGGACTGGTGGTAGGCGGCCGAGCCGGTGACGGCGGCGCCCGAAGCGACGGTGCCCGCGGCCGGTGCCGTGCCGGCGAGACCGGCGGGGGCGGTGGGGCCGGCCTGGGAGGGGGCGTCCGCGACGGGGCCTCCGGAGGGGGCTCCGTCGGTGCGGTGGCCCCAGGTGGCTCCCGAGGCCGACTTGCAGCCGGTCCCCTTGCCGTCGGGCGTGATGTTCGACGTCCAGGCGTTGATCAGTTCGCCCATGACGTCATAGGTGAAGCACTGGTTGTCCCAGGTCGTGAGGGTGGGGGTCTCCGCGTTCTGTCGGGCGCTCGCGGTGATGGTGCCGGAGGCGTCGTAGGCGTATCCGGTGTCGGAGACGCGGTGGGGGCCCGCGGTCTCCCGGTCGGTCACGGTGCGCTGGAGGCGGCCGGTGTGCTCGTCGACGAAGTTGGTCGTCCAGACCCGGTAGGGCTGGGCACTGGAGACGGCGCGCAGCACTTCGCCGTAGGGCGAGTAGGTGACGTCGGAGGTGTACCAGTTGATGCCGGAGGTGGACTCGGGCAGGCCGTCCGCGTCGTAGCGGGTGATGACCTTCTCGGCCGCCAGACCGCCCTTGGCGGGCAGGGTGACGGAGAGCGGCTTTCCGGTGGGCGTGTAGGCGTAGGAGTAGGAGTAGGTGCCCGACAGGCCGGTGGTCATGGCGTTGGCGGGGATGACCGTCTCGCTGCCGGTGGGGCGGTACTCGGTGTCGTAGCCGGTCACCCGCTCGACGTAGTCGCCGGTGGCGGTGTGCCGGGTGGACTCGTACGGGAGGCCGAGCGCGCCGGCCTTGTCGTAGCTGAACTCCTTGACCGGCGAGCTCGTCTTCGAGCCCTCGCGCACGGCGGTGACCCGCCCGAGCGCGTCATAGGTGGTGTAGACGTGCTGGCCGAGCGCGTCGGAGGTGACGGTGGGGCGGTCGGCGTTGTCGTACTGCGTCTGGGTGGTGCCGGTGTCCGGGTCGGTGGTCGAAGTGACGCGGCCCCGGGCGTCGTAGGCGTAGCTCCAGGTGTTGCCCGCGGGGTCGGTGACCCGGGTGCGGTTGCCTCGCTTGTCGTAGCCGTAGGTGGTGGAGCGGTAGGTGCCGGATCCGGTGTGGTGTCGGATCTCGGCGACGCGGCCGAGGTCGTCGGTGATGGTGGTGGTCGTGGGGGCGGTGGAGCCCGCGGGGTCGACGGTGACGCTGGTGTCGGCGTTGTACGTGGTGACGGTCGCGGCCTGCGGGGTGGACCCGTGGTAGGGCGTCTGCCGGATCGGGCGTTCCAGGCCGTCGTACGTGGTCTTGACGAGGCTGGGGACCAGCGACGGGGACTTGACCTTGAAGATCTCGGTGGTGGGCTCGCCCTTGGCCAGGTAGGCGCCGGTCTGTTCGGCGACCAGGCCGTGGTCGTCGTACTTGGTGTCGGCCACGATGCGGCCGGGGCCGTGGGCCTCGGACTGGGTCTGGACCTGGCGCAGCAGGCCGTCGTAGATCGTGACCTGACTGGCGTAGCCGCCGTCGTCCTTGAGGGACTTGACGGTGACGGCCGCGGGGAGGGCGTTTCCGTCGGGGGCGACGGAGGCGGTCTGGTAGGCGATCTCGACGTTGGGCGACTGCGTCCCCGTGGAGCGGGAGGCGGACCAGCCCTTGACCAGACGGCCGAGGTCGTCGTACTCGGTGCGGGTGACGCGGCCGTTGGGGTCGGTGACCGTCAGGGGCAGCGCCCGGCCGGGGTCGTAGGTCGTGGTGGTGGCGTGGCCCTTGGCGTTGATCGTCTTGGTGGAGGTGACCGGGCCTCCGGTGTCGCCGGGGACGTACTGGGTCTCGGTGGTGTAGGTGCTTCCGAGGGAGTCGCCTCCGGGGGTGGTGACGGTGCGGAGGCGGCCGAGCGGGTCGTAGGTGCTGGTCGTGGTGAGGGAGTGGGTGCTGCCGGTGCCGTCGATCCCGTCGACGGTGGTGACGAGGCCCTTGGTCGGGGTGGCGCCGTGGGCGAGGTTGTCGTAGCTGGTGCGGACCGAGCCCTTGAGTTCGGTGGCGGGGTCGGCGGTGGCCTGGTCGGCGCAGGCGGTGGCGGTGGCGCGGACCGTGGTGGGCAGGCCGATCAGCCACGCACCGGTGTTGTGGACGTAGGCGGTCTTGGTGCAGCTGGGGTCGGAGAGGGTCTCTCCGGTGCCGTTCGGTCCCGGCTTGACGACCACGGTCTCGACCTCGGTGGCCAGGCCGTAGGTGGGATCGCGCTGGAGGGTGGTGGTGCGGATCCCCCGCCACCCGGTGCCGACCGCCTGGATGGTGTCGGTCCTCTTGACGCCGGTGCGGTGGGCGGTCAGCGGGGTGAGGGCGGTGCCGTCCTCTGCTTCCCGGGGGCGCGAGGCGGTCTGAACCGCCTCGTCGGGGAAGGTGCGGGTGCGGCTGGTGAACTCGTCCGCCTTCTTGAAGGAGTTCTCGTAGACGAGGGTCTCGGCGGTCATGCCGGCGTACTGCGGGGCGTCGTCGGAGAGGAGGACGGTGCCGTCCACGGAGTCCTTGACCTCGCCGCCGGTGCCCTGGAAGTAGCGGGTGACGGACCGGGACTGCGTCGGGGAGTTGAGGCCGGTGGTCAGCCTCTTGTCGCCCTTGACGACGGTGACCTGCCGGTAGCCGCGCCAGTCGCTGTGGGTGCGCAGCGCGGGGCGGAGGAACTCGTCGTCGCTCTTGGCCCAGGCGGCGCCGGAGTAGCCGTACGCGGTCGTGACGGGCTGGCCGAAGAGGGTCGCGACCTTGTCGGTTTCGGTGACCGAGGCGACGACGTACTTGTTGAACCAGGCCTTGGCGGGGGTCTTCTCCTCGCCGTCGGGGGACCAGCGGACCGGGTAGCAGGTGCCGTTGGCCTTGCCGAGGTCGGTGGCGGGCTGGAAGCGGCAGCCGCCCGTGTACTGGACCTCGATGTCGGCGCCGCCCTCGGTGGCGATGACGCCGATGCGGGGCCGGGTGAATCCGGGCCGCTTGTCGTCGGGACCGCTGGGGACGAGGTTGGGCAGCTGCTTGTCCAGCGGGTAGCTCTTGAGCGCGAGGGGGGAGCGGGTGCCGACCGTGTAGGGGCCGAAGCTGACCCCGTCCTTGGACTGGAGGGTGCCGCCGCCGTTCTGGGGGGTGTCGCCGGGGCCGTAGCCGGTGCGGGTGAGGGAGTTGAGCCAGAGCCCCGGGGAGGAGTCGTACCAGTCCTCGGGGAAGGAGTGGTGCAGGGTGTACCTGTCGACGTACCCCAGGCCGGTCTGGCCGGGGCGGGCCGCCCTGGTGGTGACGGTGTCGAGGCGGAGCCGGGTCCAGAAGCTGGGGAAGCCGGGGCAGAGCTTGGAGGTGGCCTTGCAGTTCAGCGAGCCGGGGGTGTCCCACCAGGGGCGGTAGGCGCCGGGGTCGTCGGTCTTGTCGAAGTTGGCGGCGGCGCAGGCGGTGTCGGACTTCAGGCAGCGCTGCTTGACGCCGAACTCGACGGTGGCGGAGGGCGCGGTCAGGTCGGCGGCGCGGAGGCCGTACTCGATGCTGGTGGGGTAGGCGGCGCGGGAGTACTGCTCGGGGTTGGCGCGCTTGTCCCGCACGGCGTAGTGGTTCGTCTCCTGCTTCCAGTTGACGATCATGACGTTGCCGTGGACGTCCTCGACCTTGTCGAGGCCCCAGCGCCAGGCCTGCTGCTTGCCGGCGCCGCAGCGGGAGTCGGCGAAGGATGTGGCGTGGCAGGGCTCGCCGGGGTGGTTGCCGAAGACGGGGACGGTGGAGACGGAGTGGGTGTCGGCGTGGCCGCCGCCCACCTTGTTGAGGCCGAAGTGGTACTTGGTGCCGTCGGTGGTGGTGACGGTCCAGTACTCGCCGTTGTCGTCGCCGTTGGCGCTGCTGCCGGTGCTGTGGATGCGGCGCTCGACGCGGGTGCCGTCGTCCTTCGCGGGGCGGTAGACCTCGGTGTCGGACTCGGGGTCGCTGCCGGCGCCGGCGTCACGGACGAGTTCGGTGGTGCTGCCGCCGAGGGACATCACGGCGTTGTAGGACACCCAGCACAGGTCGCTGGTCTCGTTGGCCTTGGCGGTGTTGTTCGGGGTGCCGGCGGCCAGTTCGTGGGTGTCGTCCTTGCAGCTGCGGTAGCGGCGCTCGATGTAGCCGGGGTTGTAGTCCCAGCCCTCGCCGATCCAGGAGGCCTGGGGCGTGGAGACCGCGGTCTTCCCATCGACGGCCTGCGAGCTGTAGGAGAGCGTGACGTTCGGCGCGGGGCCGGCCGGGGCGGGGGGCACGGCCATCGGGTACGACCAGGTGAACGCGCCGGAGGAGCCGCCCGCGCTCCACGTGCCGCTGGCGGCGAGCGGGGTGGCCTTGAAGGAGCCGCCGGGGCCGGCGCCGGAGTCGACCGCGCCGATGACCGCCTTGTCCCCGCCCGTCGCCACGGGGGTGGCGGTGGTGTACGAGGCCTGCATGATGGCGGGGCCGGACCGGGTGGAGCGGGTGGCGAAGACGGGGGTGGCGGTGCCGTCCGCAGCGGTGTCAACGGTGGCCGTCAGCGTGTGGGTGACGGGGTCGTTGGTGGTTTCGAGCTCCTGGTACTCCTGGCACGCCTCTTCCAGCGGCGTGGTGAGGTAGCACTCGGGGAACTGGACCAGGCGCAGGCGCGAGGCCCAGTCCGCGCCGTTCAGGTTCTCGAAGGTGTCGTAGGTGACTCCGACGGAGATGGGCACGGAGCCGGTGGCGGGGGCCTCCACGGTCACGAGGGTGCCGACCTTGAGGACGTCCTCGACGCCCTGGCCGATCTCGCCGCCCCGGTCGACGACGGAGGCCTGCCAGGTGCCAGTGGGGGCGGGCTGTCCCTCGGCCTGCCCCAGCAGGACGGGCACGTTGGGGACCGGGGAGAGCGGGACCTCCTCGTCCTCCGCCGCCGTCGCGGTGAAGGCGGCGGGGCTGACCGGCGAACCGAAGGTGATCGTTCCGGTGTCAGCCGCCGGGGTGGTCGTGGTGTCGGCGGGCACCTGCTGGAGGTCGTCGGGGACCTCCACCTTCAGCTTGTCGACGTCCTTCTCGAAGGTCTGCCCGTCGACGGGCTCGTCGACGGCGATGGCTTCGAGGTCGAGGGGGTCCGCGCTGAGGGTCTCGCGCCCGGTTTCGACGTTCGCCGGGTCGGGCGGCACGGCCAGGGACTCGGCAGGCAGCAAGCCCACCAGCAGGGCGGCGCCGAGGGCGGGTATGAGCGTGCGGCGGGCCCGGCTGCGGGCATGCCGATGACGAGCGAACAAGGCGAGGTCCCTCCGGACCACTTGGGGCGGCAGCCGGAGACGGACCGCGGACGATTGCACTTCAGATCATGGAGATTCTGCGACTACTCCGTGAAGGAACACCAGAGTTGGCACGACACACGTGATGATCGTCACGGAATGCAACGGATCAGTTTGCACTAGTCGGCACCTATCGAACTCCCCTCGCCATAAGCGCAGGCCAGTGGAGCAATCAGAGGGAATGCCGTGATCGGTGCATCGGATGACTAAGTACCCGATCGCAAAGACCCTTCCTGGCATTTTCTCCCGTTTCGCCCTCCGGCAGATCGGAAGCAGCCCTGCCCGACACGCCTCCCCGCCCCCTGGCGCCTCATGCGTCGGGGCAGGTGGGACCGGTCCGGGGACTTCTGACGCGGGGTGACGGAGCGGAGTTCATGGGACATCATCGGCTCGCCCAGCCATGCCCGCGCGCAAAGGTGGTTCCCCGGACTCCCTGGCCCAGGACGTCATGGCCGGCTTCGTGGTTTCAGCCGGTGCCCTGAGAGCCCGGAACTCTGGGAAGAGGGGTCCCCACTCGATGAGACAGACATGGCAGCGGCCGGCGGCCCGGCGCGCGGGCGCCGTGGTGCTCGCGGCCACACTCGCCGCGGGCGGCATCACCTATGCCGGCTTCCGGGCCGGCTCGGCGGACGAGGCGGCGCGTCCCCCCGCGGAGTCCGGGAACGGAACCGGCAAGGACCGGACGGTGGAACGGGCTTCGGCCGCCTCGCTGGCACGCAAGACCGGCAAGCCGGTCGAGGTCACGGAGCTGCGGACGCCCCGCTCGACCACCTGGGCCCGTCCGGACGGGACGATGGGCCAGAAGCTCTACGCCTCCCCGATCTGGGCCAAGGTCGGTCAGGAGTGGAAGGCGGTCGACACCACGCTGAAGCGGACGGATCAGGGGTGGGCGCCCGCGGCCACCAACACCCGCATGGTCTTCTCCGGCGGTACGGCCGGAGGCTCCGGGCGGGCCTCGCGCGGCCGGGTCCACCGCGTCTCGCTCGTCAAGGGCGTCACGACCGAGACGGGCGCGGACAGTCCACTGGTCACGCTCACGGTCGGCGGCACGGGCGAGATTCCCGACCTGCACGAGATCCGGCTCACCTGGCCCGGTCCCGTGCCCGCCCCGATCATCCAAGGATCCCGCGCGCTGTACCCGGAGATCCTCCCGGGCACCGACCTGGTCCTGACCGCCGAGGACGACGGCTTCGCCCAGCTGCTGGTCCTGAAGAACCGTCAGGCCGCTGCCGACCCGCGCGTCGCGCAACTGTCCTACGGCCTGGCCTCGCCCACGCTCAGCTTCCGTCTCGACCCGGCCTCGGGCATCGTCGCGGCCGAGGACGCGGACGGGCAGGAGGTCGCGCTGTCGCCGACCCCTCTGATGTGGGACAGCAGCGGCGCCCCGGCCGTCACCGACGGCGAACTGGGCGCCTCCTCGCAGCCGACCGCCTCGGAGTCCCCCGAGGGGCCGATCAGCACGAGCACGGCTCCCGCGCCGAGTCCGAGTGCGAGCACCACGGAGCTGGCCAACGACAACGTCGATCCCGAGGCCGAGGTGCTGCCCACGGCCACGGACGAGGCCGCGCCGGCCCTCACCGAGGCTCCGCTGCCGCCCGTGCCCGCCGAGCCGACGCCCGCGCCCTCGCAGAGCGGAGACGCGGCCACCCTGAGCCTGCCGCTCCTCAACGGCCCCTCCCCGGAGTCGCGCGGCGACGTGGTCGAGGCGGACCTCGGGGCCGGCGGCTGGCTGCTCACGCCCAACCAGGACTTCCTCAACGACCCCGCCACCGTCTACCCCGTCTTCATCGACCCCACGGTGAAGAAGCACACCCAGGACTGGACGACCGCCTACAGCCGCCACCCGAACGCCACCTTCTTCAACGGCAAGGACTTCAACGCCGGCGGCACCCACGAGGCCCGCGTCGGCTTCGAGTCCGACACCTGGGGCACCTCGCGGTCGTACTTCAACATCGCGTTCGACAAGAACCTCCGGGGCGCCACGATCCAGAAGGCCACCCTGCGGCTCCTGGAGACGTACGCGTGGTCCTGCAGCGCACGCGGCATGTCCGTCCACGTCACCAGCCCGATCAACGGACGCACCAACTGGAAGAACGCGCCGGCCCTCACCGACGCCAACCTGGCCGCCGCGCCGCGGAGCTTCGCACACGGCTACAAGACCGGCTGCCACGACGACTACGAGACCTTCGACGTGAAGAAGGCCGCGCAGGCCGCCGCGGACAAGGGCAGGGACACCATCACCTTCGGCCTGCGCGCCAGGGACGAGAAGTCCCAGTACGCCTGGAAGAAGTTCCAGGCCAACGGTGACAACGCGCCCGTCCTCGAGTTGACCTACAACCGGCCGCCGACCGCGCCGACCAACCACGACCTCGGGCCCGACTTCAAGTGCACCACCACGCCCCCCTACGTCCGGGTCGGCTCCTCCAGCATCACCTTCACCGCCAAGTCCACGGACAAGGACGACAACCTCAGCTACCTCAACTTCGCCCTGTGGCCGACCAACCAGTGGGCCGTGACGGGCAACATGCTCAAGTCCACGGGCGTCGTCTCGGTCGGTTCCTCCACCAGCTCCGCGCTGCGCACCACGCCCGCCTTCTCGACCAGCGGCCTGGTGAACAACACCGTGTACTCCTGGTCGGTCCGCGCCGTCGACTCCGCAGGCAGTTCCTCGAAGTACACGCCCACCGTGCCGTGCCGCTTCATCTACGACGGCGCCGCGCCCAAGCCGCCCCGGGTCACCTCCACCGACTTCCCCAACGCCGACGGCAGCAAGAACACCTTCGGCAACGACCCCGAAGACTCGAACTGGTCGAAGCTCAAGTTCGGCAGCGGCGGCACCTTCAAGTTCCAGGCGCTCGACACCGACGTCGTCCGGTTCGAGTACGGGTACAACGCCAACTACTACCCCTACTCCGTGTCCCGGGCCGCCGGCGCCCCCACCTCCACCATCACCACGCTCTCGGGCGCCAAGCCCCCGACGGCCGGCCCCAACGTGCTGTACGTGCGGACCGTCGACCAGGCCGGGCACGTCTCCGAGGTCGTCAAGTACTTCTTCTACGTCACGCCCCGGGACGAGGAGGACGCCCCCGGCGACCTCACCGGTGACGCACTGCCCGACCTCTTCACCATCACCAACTACAAGAACCTGCGGCTGTTCCCCTCCCAGGCCAACAGCGGCAACTTCCTCAAGGGCACCGGCAAGCTCGACTACTCGATGTCCGGCGCCTACCAGCTGAACCCGGCCAAGGACCCCAACGGCGACGAGGAACCCCTCTTCATCGGTCCCCCCTCCGGGCACTTCACGGACGCCCTCATCACCCACAACGGCGACTTCTACGGCGGTGACGGCTTCCAGGACCTCATCGTCCGCCTGGACGGCAAGCTGTGGGTGTACCCCGGCGACGGGTACGGCGCGGTCAACATCACCGAGCGCCGGGAGATCCTGCTCCCCGCCAACGCCCCCTCCCCGGCTACCCTCACCCAGATCGTCGCCACCGGGGACGTCACCGGGGACAAGCTCCCCGACGTGTTCGCCACCGTCGGCGACCAGCTCTGGGCCTTCACCGGCTACACGGGCGCCGCGTTCTCCGAAGCCCGCATGCTCACCAGCGCCCCCTGGACCACGCGGGACATCGTCTCCGTGGCCGACATCGGCGGGGACGGCGTCCCCGACCTCCTCTTCCGCGGCGAGGAAACGGGACGCGGCCTCCTCCTGCGCCACGGCAAGCCGGCCGCCGGCGGCGGCGTCGACCTCACCTCCCTCGCCATCGCCGCCTACTCCAAGACCGGCGTGGACGAGGTCTACGGGACCGGCGGATGGGCCCTGACCCAGATGCCCTTCGTCATCGGGACGCCCGACGCCAACAAGGACGGCATCCCCGACCTCTGGGCCATCGACAGCACCGGCACCATGTACTACTACCCCGGGGGCCGCACCGCCCACGGAACGCGCATCACCGCCAGTTGGGTCAGCTGGAAGAGCGCCCTCGCCTTCGGCTGAGCGGCGACACGGGGCAACGTGCCGGAGGGCGATCGCGAGGACGCGGTCGCCCTCCGGCGCGTCGGTCGTCCCGCTCCTCCGAGCCGCCCCGGCGCCGGCCCGGACAGGCGGGCGGGCGGGCGACACCGACGGCACGGAGGAGCGGGACGGGGAAGTCCGGAGGGCCTTCTGACGGCCCGTGGAGAGAACAGAATGAGCCAGGCCCCGGCGCGATCCGGGCGGCGGGTCCGACTCGGGGCCGAGGGGTGCGACCAGCGGCGGAGCCCTCGGGGCGAACGGGGCGACTCTCGCGGAAAACGGGTCGCGAAGAACATCGGACGGCGTCGCGGCCATGATCGGCGAAACGTCCGGTTAACGAACACCAATGTACGGGCAGCGGACGATTTCCGGCCAACTTCCCGATGCGGTCCTGACAGGTCCCCGTCATTCCTGTCAGTCTCTCATCCGTTCTTCGCACCACAGTTCACGGCTTCACCCGCACGTGCTCCACAGCTCTCCTTGCACCGCCCGGACGGGCTCACCCAAGTCCGCCGGTACCCCCCTCGCATAAGGAGTCTGCGTGAGATCCACGCCCAGCCGTCGCGCCACCGCGACCGGCGCTCTGATAGCCGCCGCCGCCATGCTCACCCTCGGCGTCCAGTCCGGCACCGCCTCGGCCGACGCCTTCGAGGCGGCGCCCCAGGGGCAGTCCGCCGGCAAGGCCAACCCCGGCAAGCTCCCGGCCGACCTCACTCCCGCCGAGCGCACCGCGCTCATCAAGGCGGCCGACGCCGACAAGGCCGCCACGGCCAAGGCCCTCGGCCTCGGCGCCCAGGAGAAGCTGGTCGTCCGCGACGTCGTCCAGGACCGCGACGGCACCACCCACACGCGCTACGAGCGCACCTACGCCGGACTGCCCGTCCTCGGTGGCGACCTGATCGTCGAGGAGACGCAGGCCGGCGCACCCCAGAGCGTCAGCAAGGCCTCCCGCGCCGAGCTGAAGAACGTCGACATGACCGCCACGGTCGCACCGGCCGCCGCCTCGAAGCAGGCCCTCGGCGCCGCGCGCGCCGACGGCTCCGACAAGGCCGCGACCAACCGCGCCCCGCGCAAGGTCGTCTGGATGGCCCAGGGCGCCCCCGTCCTCGCGTACGAGACCGTCGTCGGCGGCCTCCAGCACGACGGCACGCCGAACGAGCTGCACGTCATCACCGACGCCAAGACCGGCCAGAAGCTCTACGAGTGGCAGGGCATCGAGACCGGCACCGGCAACACGATGTACAGCGGCCAGGTGACGCTCGGCACCGCGCCCTCGTACACGCTGACCGACACCGGTCGCGGCAACCACAAGACGTACAACCTCAACGGCGGCTCCTCGGGCACCGGCACGCTGTTCAGCAACTCCACCGACGTGTGGGGCAACGGCCTGCCCTCCAACAAGGAGACGGCCGGCGCCGACGCGCACTACGGTGCCGCGCTCACCTGGGACTACTACAAGAACGTGCACGGCCGCAGCGGCATCCGCGGTGACGGCGTCGGCGCGTACTCCCGGGTCCACTACGGCAACGCGTACGTCAACGCGTTCTGGTCGGACAGCTGCTTCTGCATGACGTACGGCGACGGCTCGGGCAACTCCAAGCCGCTGACCTCCATCGACGTGGCCGCGCACGAGATGACGCACGGCGTCACCTCCAACACCGCCGGCCTCAACTACAGCGGCGAGTCCGGCGGCCTCAACGAGGCCACCTCCGACATCATGGCCGCCGCCGTCGAGTTCTACGCCAACAACGCCCAGGACAAGGGCGACTACCTGGTCGGCGAGAAGATCGACATCCGCGGCAACGGCACCCCGCTGCGCTACATGGACAAGCCGAGCAAGGACGGCTCGTCCAAGGACTCGTGGTACTCGGGCATCGGCAACATCGACGTCCACTACTCCTCGGGCCCGGCGAACCACTGGTTCTACCTGCTCTCCGAGGGCAGCGGCACCAAGACCATCAACGGCGTCAACTACGACTCGCCGACCTCCGACGGCCTGCCCGTCACCGGCATCGGCCGGGACAAGGCCGCGCTGATCTGGTACAAGGCGCTCACCACCAAGTTCGGTTCGACCACGAACTACGCGGGTGCCCGCACCGGTACGGTCGACGTCGCCAAGGCGCTGTACGGCGCGACGAGCGCCGAGGTCACGGCCGTCGAGAACGCCTGGGCCGCGATCAACGTCGGCTCCCGCCCCGGTGGCGGCGACCCGGGCGGCGGCACCGTCTTCACCAACGACACCGACGTGTCCATCCCGGACAACGGCCCGGCGGTCACCTCCACGGTCAACGTCACCGGCATCGCCGGCAACGCCCCGAGCAACCTCAAGGTGGGCGTGGACATCATCCACACCTGGCGCGGTGACCTGGTCGTCGACCTGATCGCCCCTGACGGTTCGGTCTACAACCTGGCCAACCGGAGCGGCGGCAGCGCCGACAACATCCAGGAGACCTTCACCGTGAACGCCTCCTCCGAGGTCGCCAACGGTGCCTGGAAGCTCCGCGTCCAGGACAAGGCCAGCTGGGACACCGGCTACATCAACAGCTTCAAGCTGACCTTCCCGTAGGACGGGAGGGCCCGTACGGCCTGAAGTGACCCGGCGGACGCCCGGAGGGAGCCATCCCTCCGGGCGTCCGCGCGTCTGCGCGTCTGCGCGTCCGGAACGCCGCGCCGGCCGGATCCCCCGACCCCGCACCACGGAGGCGGAGCCCCGCGTCACCGGCCCCACGGGGCGGTGCGCCTAGCGCAGCAGCACCCCCGCCCCCTCCCCCGTCGTCTCCTCCGGCAGGGCCACGAGGCCCAGTTCGGCCGGGCCGGCGAGCAGCGGGTGCGCGGGCAGGACGCGGACCGTGCAGCCGAAGGAGCCGGTCCGGTCGAGCTCCAGGGTGCCCGCGTACGGCAGCCGTCCGTCCAGGTCGGGGCCGCCGGCCGGTTTGAGGGTGACGCAGCGGGGGGCGGCGAGGACGTCGTCGGTTCCGACGCGGCCGGTGACGGCCTGGACCTCGACGTCCTCGGGCCCCAGCGCACCGAGGGCCACCCGGACCCGGACGACGGGGGTGGCGCCCAGTTCGGCGTCGTCGAGGTCGTCCCCGAGGCCGTCGCCGACGACCTCGACGTGGTCCACGGCCACCTTGGGCCAGGCCTCCCGGACCCGGGCCTTCCAGCCGGCGAGGTCCCGCGCCCGGTCGGGGGTGAGGGCCCGACGGGCCCGGGCGGCGGGTGCGTAGAGCGTCTCGACGTAGTCGCGGACCATCCGGTCGGCGAGCACCTTCGGGCCGAGGTCGGTGAGGGTGCGCCGGACCATGGCGGTCCAGCCGGACGGCACCCCGTCGGAGTCCCGGTCGTAGAAGCGGGGGGCGACCCGGCGCTCGATCAACTCGTAGAGCGCGGCGGCCTCCAGGTCGTCGCGGCGCTCCTCGTCGGCGGCGGCGACGCCGTCGACGGTGGGGATCGCCCAGCCGAAGTCGGGCTCGAACCACTCGTCCCACCAGCCGTCCAGGACGGAGAGGTTGAGGCAGCCGTTGAGGGCGGCCTTCATCCCGCTGGTGCCGCAGGCCTCCAGGGGGCGGAGCGGGTTGTTGAGCCAGACGTCGCACCCGGGGTAGAGGCCGCGGGCCATCTCCATGCCGTAGTCGGGCAGGAAGACGATCCGGTGCCGGACCCGGGGGTCGTCGGCGAACCGGACGAGTTCCCGGACGAGCCGCTTCCCCCCGTCGTCGGCGGGGTGGGCCTTGCCGGCCACGACGAGCTGCACGGGCCGCTCGGGGTGGAGCAGCAGCGCCCGCAGTCGGTCCTTGTCCCGGAGCATCAGGGTGAGGCGCTTGTACGAGGGGACGCGGCGGGCGAACCCGATGGTGAGGACGTCGGGGTCGAGGACGGATTCGGTCCAGCCCAGTTCGGCCGCGGCGGCCCCGCGTTGCCGCCAGGAGGCCCGCAGGCGTCGCCGCACGTCGGTCACGAGCCGTGCGCGGAGGGTGCGGCGCAGCTCCCACAACTCCCGGTCGCCGGCGTCCGGGGCGAGCCGGCCGACCTCGGGGGCCACCCAGGTGGGGGCGTGGACGCCGTTGGTGATGGAGGTGATCGGGACCTCGTCGGCGTCGAAGCCCGACCAGAGCCCGGCGAACATGGAGCGGCTGACGGCTCCGTGCAGGGTGGAGACCCCGTTGGCGCGCTGGGCGAGGCGCAGTCCCATGGCGGCCATGTTGAAGAGGCCGGGCTCGCCGCCGAGCGGGGTCTCGTCGCCGAGGGCGAGGATCCGGGCGAGGTCGACTCCGGGGAGGGTGCCGTCGTTTCCGAGGTGGCGGGCGACGAGGGCCCGGTCGAAACGGTCGATGCCGGCGGGGACCGGGGTGTGGGTGGTGAACACGGTGCCGGCCCGGACGGTCTCCAGGGCGGCGTCGAAGTCCAGTCCTTCTCCCTGGAGTTCGCGGATGCGTTCGAGGCCGAGGAAGCCGGCGTGGCCCTCGTTGGTGTGGAAGACCTCGGGGTCGGGGTGGCCGGTGAGCCGGGTGTAGGTGCGGAGGGCACGGACGCCGCCGATGCCGAGGAGCATCTCCTGGAGGAGGCGGTGTTCGCTGCCGCCGCCGTAGAGCCGGTCGGTGACGTTCCGTTCGCCGGGGGCGTTCTCCTCGACGTCGGAGTCGAGCATCAGGAGGGGGACGCGGCCGACCCGGGCGATCCACAGGTGGGCGTGGAGGCTCCGCCCGCCGGGGAGTGCGAGGGAGATCCGGGCGGGGTTGCCGTCCGCCTCGCGGAGCAGGGTGACGGGCAACTCCCCGGGGTCGAGGACGGGGTAGTGCTCCTGCTGCCAGCCGTCCCGGCCGAGGGACTGGCGGAAGTAGCCGTGCCGGTAGAGCAGCCCGACGCCGATCAGCGGGACGCCGAGGTCGCTCGCGGACTTGAGGTGGTCGCCGGCGAGGATGCCGAGGCCCCCGGAGTACTGGGGCAGGGCGGCGGCGACGCCGAACTCGGGCGAGAAGTAGGCGAGGGCCGCCGGGGAGTCGCCTGCCCGGCCCTGGTACCAGCGGGGGGCGTGCAGATAGTCGTGGAGGTCGGCGGCGGCGGTGCGCAACCGGGCCAGGAAGTCCCGGTCGGCGGCGAGTGCGGTGAGCCGGGGGGTGTCGAGGGCGCCGAGGACGCGGACCGGGTCGGTGCCGGCGAGGCCCTCGGGGGCGAGGGAGTCGAAGAGCTCCCGGGTGGGCTCGTGCCAGGACCAGCGCAGGTTGTGTGCGAGGTCAGCGAGGGGTCGAAGGGTGTCGGGGAGGACGGGACGCACGGTGAATCGACGGATTGCCTTCACGGTGTCCACCTTCGCAGGCGAGTACGGAGCGGAGCGGACGCACCACGCTGTGCGTCCGGCGTGCCGCTCCGACGTTAGGCCACGGCGGCCCGGTGGGCCACGGGGCGTCAGGGTGCGGGCACCGGCACCTCGTACGGGGAGCCCTGGTTGACCGTGGTCGGGTCGGAGGGGCCGGTGGCGGCATACCGGGTGGTGAGGGCGGCGAGTTCCTCGGCGGGGAGGACCCGGTGGATGTCGGTGAAGCCGTGCGGGGCGCGGGCGTGGACGAGGTCGATGACGGCTCCGGGGCCGAGTGCGCGGTCGGCGCACCGCAGTGCGGTCGTGGCGGGGCGGCGTTCGCGCTCGTAGGCGGCGAGTCCTTCGGCGGGGTCGGCGTGCCGGGCGAGGGCATGGGCGAGGGCGCGGGCGTCGACGATCGCCTGGGTCGCTCCGTGGGGGCCGAGGGGGTGCATCGCGTGGGCGGCGTCGCCGATGAGGGTGGTGCGGCCGTGGGTCCAGCGGTCGAGGGGGGCCCGGTCGACCATCGGGTGCTCGTGGGCGGTGTAGGCGGCGCGCAGGACGGCGGGGACGCTGACGCCGGCGAACTCCCAACCGTCGTAGTGCGGGAGCAGGGCGTCGACGGGGACGGCACGGCACCGGTTGCCGTGCAGCCGTTCGTGCCCGGCGGTGCCGGGGGTGTCGGCGGGCCGGGTGAGCGCCCAGTTCACCAGGACCTCCCGGTCGGGTCCGGACGGTCGGCTCATCGGGTGGACGACGGCCTTCTGGCGGTCGTCGCCCGCGACGAGCATGAAGGAGCCGACGGCCCGTGCGGGCATCCGGGAGACGCCGCGCCAGACCAGCAGGCCGTTCCGTGCGGGTCCGCCCTCGGCGGGGTTGAGCGCCGCTCGGACGGCGGAGCGGATGCCGTCGGCGCCGATCAGGACGTCCGGTTCGAGGGAGGCCCGGCCCCGGACGGGTCCTTCGCGGTGTTCCAGGCGCAGTCGTGGCCGCCCGTCGGCGAGCAGTTCGACGCCGGTGGCCCTGATGCCGGTGATCAGGGCGGAGGTACCGAGTCGGGCGCGGACGGCGCCGGCCAGGACCTGCTGGAGGTGGCCGCGGTGGACGGAGAGTTGCGGCCACCGGTAGCCGGCGCCGAGGCCGCGCGGCTCCCGGGATATCAGGCCGCCCGAGCGGTGGTAGCAACGCAGTTCGCGGGTGTGCAGGGAACCCGCTTCCAGGGCGTCGAGCAGCCCGAGCGCATCGAGTTCGCGGACGGCGTCGGGCATCAGGTCGAGCCCGGCGCCGACGGGTCGGACGGCGGGGGCCGACTCGATCACGGTGACCCGTTCGAATCCGGCGGCGTGCAGGGCCAGGGCCGTGGTGAGGCCGGCGATGCCGCCGCCGGCGATCATGACGTGCGGGTCGCAACCGGGTCGCTGCCCGTGAGGGAGGTGGGGGGACATCGCGTCTGCTCCTTCGTGCCGTTGGGGCCTGTCCTACGCTGCCGGTGTCCCGACGGGGGTACCGGCGGGGTGGTGCGGCGCGGTCGCGCGGCGCACCGGTGTCTCGTTCTCCCCGGCCAGGTCGAGGATCGGGCGGAGCAGTGCGACGGGGGCGCCGCCGCCGTCCTCCCCGTAGGGCCGCAGCGCGTCGCGACAGGCCGTGTGGCTGGTGCCGGTGCGCCGGGCCCGGAGTGCCTCCAGGATCCGCAGCACCCGGCCGAGCGCCTGCGCCGAGGCAGTGAGGGCGGGCGGGAGCGGGGCGGCGCCCTCCCGGCTGATCGCGGCCGAGAGCTTGCTGACGGCGGAGACGCCGCCCCGGTGCCGGGCGTGGAAGGCGCGCCAGGACGGCGGGGCGTGGGGCAGGGTCTCGGCGAGGAAGGCCTCGTGGGCGGCGTCGGAGCGGTCGCACTGCCACAGCGTCAGGTCGACCAGCCAGAGCGGGACCTGGGTCGCTGCCGGGCCCGGGTAGTCGCGACCGGCGATCGCGACCTCCTCGAAGTACGGGCGCAGGGTCAGCGCGCAGTACTCCGGCGGAACCCGGATGGCCGTCGGGTCGAGGGCGGCGGCCACGGTCCGGAGGTGGCCGGCCACGCGGTCGAGGGCGCTCGCGAAGCCGGGGTCGTACGGTTCGAGGCGGGTGGTGCGGGCGCAGTCGTCGAGGGCGGCGACGAGCCCGGGGAACACCGCCCGCACGGCGTCCTGGAAGCGCGCCTCCGCCGGGTCCCCGGTGTACGAGCGGCGGCGGGGCCCCGTGGGGTTCCAGGTGGTGTAGTGGTGGACGGTGTCCCGGGGGACCATGTCGGTGCGGCGGCCGAGGATCTCCAGGACGGGCAGGGCCTCGGGGACCGCGGTCAGGGGTTGCACGCCGTGCCGTTTCAGGGAGCCGAGCAGGATGCCCAGGTCGCGCACGGCGGCGAGCGCACCGCCGACGCTCCACCGCGCGGCCTCCGCGGGGTCGGGCACCAGGGCCCGCAGGGCCACGGTGAGGGCGGCCGCGTCGGCCCGCGCGTTGAGCGTGGGCACCGCGGCGAGCAGGGCGTCGGCGCCCAACGGGTCGGCGGCGCGGACGTCCTCGGTCGTGTAGCGCGGGTCGCCGAGCAAAGGGGCTCCTTCTTCCGTGCCTCGGTGGCGGGTGGTGGGCGGTGCGGCCCGGGGGCCGGTGCGGGGCACGGAACCGTATCGCCGCGCCCCGCCCCGTGCGGGGCGAAGGCGGTGCACCGGGTCGCGGGGACCGCCGGCGGCGGCCGCGGTGTCGCGGAGGGCCGGGTGGACGGTGGAGTCCTCTCCGCGTCCTCCGTCGAGCCGGATCCCGTGCCCGTCGAACCGTCGCTCCAGGTGCTCCTGCCCGGTCCTCGTCACCGGTGTCCCGCCCTCCTCGGGTGTCACGGCCGTGCCGGTCCCGAGCCTGTCCGGGACCTTGCGGCCGGACAATGAACGTCCGTCCAGGGGTCCTTAAGAACCGTCCAGGGAACCCCGAAGATGTCAGGTCGAAGGGACGGCGGCGCTGCGGCGCCCACCTCCCGGCCGCCCCGCGCCCGCCGTCGTGTGCCCGCCGCCCCGCGCCCGCCGTCGTGTGCCCGCCGGGGAACGCGGGAGGGCCCTCAGGCGGCCCGGTACTCGCCGGGGGTGACCCCGAACCACTTGCGGAAGGCGAGGTGGAAGCCGACGGCGCTGCGGTAGCCGACGCGGGCGGGTACGGCCGATTGCGGGAGGGAGGTCTCGGTGAGCAGCCGGCCGGCCTCCTGCATGCGCCGGGCGGCGAGGTACCGGGCCGGGGACTCCCCGACGAGCTCGCGGAAGGCGGCGGTGAAGGCGGAGCGGGACATGCCGACCTCGCGGGCCAGGGAGTCGATCGTCCAGGGCTCGGCGAAGCGGGTGGCCATCGTGACCACCGCGCGGCTGATCCCGGGGTGCCGGAGCAGCGGCAGCGAGGCCGGGGTCCCGGCGAGTTCGCGGAGCAGCGGACGGAGGATGAGGACGAGGGCCATCTCGAAGGCGCGCAGGGTGACGAGCCGGTCGCCGGGGCCGACGGGCCGGTCGGGGGCGGCGAGCAGCCGGAGGGTGTCGCGGAGCAGGGGCTCGCGGTCGACCTGGTGGCCGTCGAGGACGAGTGCCCAGGGCAGCGAGGCGTAGAAGCCGGTGGCGGCGCCGGTGGCGTAGTGGAGCCCGGCGCACAGGAGTCGGCTCTCGGGTCCGGTTCCTTCGATGACGATCTCGCCGGAGGTGCCGGGGTGGCGTTCGGGCAGCCCGGCCCGGAGCGGGACGCCCCGGCGTTCGGGGCGGTCGGAGAGGCGGTGTGCGGTTCCGGTGGGGAAGACGACGAGGTCTCCGGTGTGGAGTTCGACGGGGGCTTCGCCGTCGGCGGTGATCCAGCAGTGGCCCTGGACGACGTAGTGGAGGACGGCGCAGCCGGGTTCGGCGTCGCCCTCGATGACCCAGGGGGCGCGGACGTGCCAGCGGCTGTCGAAGACCCCGGTGAGCCGGAGGGGCTTGAGGAGTTCGCTCAGCAGGTCGTCGTGCCGGTCCTCGTCGGAGGGGTCGAGCGGGTCGGACGGGTGGTGACGGTCGGTTCCCACGGTTTCCATGGACGATCCTTCAACTTCCGCCCCGGTGTGTCGACTGAACGGACGAGGCCGTCGCGGCGGGCCCGGAGGGGCGCCGGCGCAGCAGCGGTGACAGCCTATCGAAGGGCCTCGGACGGGGAGGGCCGGAACGTCCCGCCGCGCCCCGGTCCACGGAACGGAGCGGCGGACTCCGCCGCGCTGCGCGTCCCGTGCGGAGCGCACGGCCCCCCGACCGTCGAGGGCGGGGGCGTTTTCTTGGCCGGTTCTCGTCCGGGCCGAGCGCTTGCCCGCGGGGCTACGCCCTAGTAGTTAACAAAGCGCCGGATTGCCCACCCGAGAACCGCGGGAAGGCTCCTGCGGTACGAACCGGAAACCATCTCCCGTGCACCCCTCCCATCCCTTTTGTTCATCCCTGTGGACCCGCCATCCGAGTGAACGCGGACAGGAGCCGTCATGCCCGCAACCCGCCGGCCGTCGACGGAGCTACAAAGAGCGCACCACCACCCGCACCCCCGTACCCCGTCAGGTGATGCTGTGAATCCGCTCATGGGACGCATTCCCGTACTGGACGTCCGCCCGTTGGTCGACTGCGGCCGGCGCCCCGCGAAGGCGGTGGCCGGAGAGTCCTTCGAGGTGACGGCGACCGTCTTCCGCGAGGGCCACGACGCGGTCGCCGCCAATGTCGTACTGTGCGACCCCTCGGGGCGCACCGGCCCCTGGACCCCGATGCGCGAACTGGCCCCGGGCACCGACCGCTGGGGGGCCGAGGTCACCCCGGACGTCGAGGGCCCGTGGACGTACGCCGTCGAGGCCTGGAGCGATCCGGTGGCCACCTGGCGCCATACGGCGAAGATCAAGATTCCGGCCGGGATCGACTCCGAACTGGTCCTCGCCGAAGGTGCCGAGCTGCACGAGCGGGCCGCGAAGGGGGTCCCGAAGAAGGGCGGCGGCCGGGAGGCCGTGCTCGCGGCGGTGGACGCGCTGCGCGACGGGTCCCGCCCGGCGGCCGTGCGGCTCGCGGCGGCCCTCGCCCCACAGGTGATCGACGCCCTGGACCGGCACCCGCTGCGCGAACTCCTCTCCGTCTCGCCGGCGTTGCCGCTGCAGGTGGAGCGCGAGCGCGCCCTGTTCGGCTCCTGGTACGAGTTCTTCCCCCGCTCGGAGGGGGTGCGGACGGTCGGGGGGCGGACGGTTCCGGGGAACTTCCGGACCGCGGCCGGGCGGCTTCCGGCGATCGCGGCCATGGGCTTCGACGTGGTGTACCTGCCGCCGGTGCACCCGATCGGCGAGACCCACCGCAAGGGCCCCAACAACTCCCTCTCGGCCGGACCGAACGACGTGGGCGTGCCGTGGGCGATCGGCTCGCCGGAGGGCGGGCACGACGCGCTCCACCCGGACCTGGGCACCTTCGAGGACTTCGACGCCTTCGTGGCGCGGGCCCGGGAGCTCCGGCTGGAGATCGCCCTGGACTTCGCGCTCCAGTGCTCGCCGGACCATCCGTGGGTGGAGAAGCATCCGGAGTGGTTCCACCATCGGCCGGACGGCTCGATCGCGTACGCGGAGAACCCGCCGAAGAAGTACCAGGACATCTACCCGATCGCGTTCGACCGGGACATGGACGGGATCGTCGCGGAGACCGTGCGGGTGCTGCGGCACTGGATGGACCACGGGATCAGGATCTTCCGCGTGGACAATCCGCACACGAAGCCGGTGGTGTTCTGGGAGCGGGTGATCGGCGAGGTCAACCGGACGGACCCGGACGTGATCTTCCTGGCGGAGGCGTTCACCCGGCCGGCGATGATGCGGACCCTCGGGGCGGTCGGCTTCCAGCAGTCGTACACCTACTTCACCTGGCGCAACACCAAGGAGGAGCTGACGGAGTACCTCACCGAGCTGTCCGGGGAGACGGCCGCCGTGATGCGGCCGAACTTCTTCGTGAACACCCCCGACATCCTGCACGCCTACCTCCAGGAGGGCGGGCGGCCCGCGTTCGAGGTGCGGGCGGTCCTCGCGGCGACGCTCTCGCCGTCCTGGGGCGTGTACGCCGGGTACGAGCTGTGCGAGAACGTCCCGCTGCGGGCCGGGAGCGAGGAGTACCTCGACTCGGAGAAGTACCAACTCAAGCCGCGCGACTGGGAGTCGGCGGAGCGCTCGGGAGCGACGATCACTCCGCTGATCACCGCCCTGAACCGGATCAGGCGTCGCCACCCGGCTCTGCACAGGCTGCGGAACCTGTCCTTCCATGACACGGACAACCCGCAGGTGATCGCCTACTCGAAGCGTTCGGGTGCGAACACCGTCCTGGTGGTCGTCAACCTCGACCCGCACCACACCCAGGAGGCGACGGTCTCGTTGAACATGCCGGAACTCGGCCTGGACTGGCACGAGACCGTGCCGGTGCGCGACGAGCTCACCGGCGAGACCTATCACTGGGGCAGGGCCAGTTACGTGCGCCTAGAGCCGGGTGTCACGCCCGCGCACGTCCTCGTCCTGCGACCGTCCCCGCAGACCGGAGGGTCACCCACATCATGACTGTCAACGAGCCCGTCCCCGACACCTTCGAGGACACCCCCGCCAAGGACCGCGATCCCGACTGGTTCAAGCGGGCGGTGTTCTACGAGGTCCTCGTCCGCTCCTTCCAGGACAGCAACGGCGACGGCATCGGCGATCTGAAGGGCATCACGTCCAAGCTGGACTACCTCCAGTGGCTGGGCGTGGACTGCCTCTGGCTGCCGCCGTTCTTCAAGTCCCCGCTGCGGGACGGCGGCTACGACGTCGCCGACTACACCTCCGTGCTCCCCGAGTTCGGCGACCTGGCCGACTTCGTGGAGTTCGTCGACGCGGCCCACCAGCGCGGCATCCGCGTGGTCATCGACTTCGTCATGAACCACACCAGCGACCAGCACCCGTGGTTCCAGGAGTCCCGGCGCGACCCGGAGGGCCCGTACGGCGACTACTACATCTGGGCGGACGACGACAAGCAGTACGCGGACGCCCGGATCATCTTCGTCGACACGGAGTCCTCCAACTGGACCTTCGACCCGGTCCGCAAGCAGTACTTCTGGCACCGCTTCTTCTCGCACCAGCCGGACCTCAACTACGAGAACCCGGCGGTGCAGGAGGAGATCCTCTCCGCGCTGAAGTTCTGGCTGGACCTGGGGATCGACGGCTTCCGGCTCGACGCGGTGCCGTACCTCTACCAGGAGGAGGGCACCAACTGCGAGAACCTCCCGGCCACCCACGCCTTCCTCAAGCGGGTCCGCAAGGAGATCGACGACCACTACCCGGACACGGTGCTGCTCGCCGAGGCCAACCAGTGGCCGGAGGACGTCGTCGACTACTTCGGCGACTTCCCCTCGGGCGGCGACGAGTGCCACATGGCCTTCCACTTCCCGGTGATGCCGCGGATCTTCATGGCCGTGCGGCGCGAGTCCCGCCACCCGGTCTCGGAGATCCTGGCGAAGACCCCGCAGATCCCGTCCGGCTGCCAGTGGGGCATCTTCCTGCGCAACCACGACGAGCTCACCCTCGAAATGGTCACGGACGAAGAGCGCGACTACATGTACGCCGAGTACGCCAAGGACCCGCGGATGCGGGCCAACATCGGCATCCGGCGCCGGCTCGCACCGCTCCTCGACAACGACCGCAAGCAGATGGAGCTCTTCACCGCGCTGCTCTTCTCGCTGCCCGGCTCACCGGTGCTCTACTACGGCGACGAGATCGGCATGGGCGACAACATCTGGCTGGGCGACCGGGACGGGGTGCGGACCCCGATGCAGTGGACGCCCGACCGGAACGCGGGCTTCTCCTCCTGCGATCCGGGGCGGCTCTACCTGCCGGCCATCATGGACCCGGTCCACGGCTACCAGGTGACGAACGTCGAGGCGGGCATGGCCTCGCCGTCCTCGCTGCTGCACTGGACGAAGCGGATGATCGAGGTCCGTAAGCAGAACCGGGCCTTCGGGACGGGGACGTACACGGAACTCCCCTCCTCCAACCCGGCGGTGCTGGCCTTCCTCCGGGAGGACGGCGACGACCTGGTCCTCTGCGTGAACAACTTCTCCCGGTTCGCGCAGCCCACCGAACTCGACCTGCGGCGCTTCAACGGCAGCCGTCCGGTGGAGCTGATCGGCGGGGTGCGGTTCCCGGCCATCGGGCAGCTGCCCTACCTCCTGACCCTTGCGGGTCACGGCTTCTACTGGTTCCGTCTCCACACGACCTGAGCGAAGAGCAGTTCTTCCGCACCGGTGCAATTGCCCGGGGTGTGGCGGTTTCCCCCGCCCCACCCTGGGCACTGTGAACCACACACGATCCGCGCCAGGCACCAGGCCCATCCGGGCCCACTTGGCGGACCCGTACGGATCTTCCCCCTCCGACACGTCCCGCACCTCCGGACAGCCATAGCCGCAATCCGGGACAATTTGCGCATTTGAATGCATATGAAAACCACGTGCGCGCCCCGGGGAAAGGACGCGATGCCATGCAGGAAACCGCATCCACCACCCGGGCCCCGGACGCCCTCCTCCCGTCCCTCGCCCCCCTGCTCCACGAATGGCTGCCGCGGCAGCGCTGGTTCGCGGGCAAAGGCCGCCGGGTCACCGGATTCACCCTGGACGCGGCCACCGAGCTGCTGCCCCTCGACGGTGCGGGCCCCGGCCTCCTCCACCTCCTCGTACGGGTCGAGCAACCCGGCCGCCCGACCGGCACGCCCGCCGATTGCTACCAACTGCTCCTCGGCGTACGGGCCCAGCTCCCGCCCCGCCTCGCCCCCGCCCTGATCGGGCGGATCCGGCAGGGCCCGCTCGCCGGACGCGCCGTCTACGAAGGGCTGCGCGACCCGCGGCTCGCCGGCCTCCTCTACGAGCGGCTGCGCACCCCGGGCCGGACCGGCCCCCTGCGCTTCCACGCCACGACGGCACTGCCCGCCGCCCCGGCCCCCCGGATGCTCGACGCGGAACAGTCCAACTCCTCCCTGGTCTACGGGGACGCGTTCATCCTGAAGATCTTCCGGCGGGTCAGCCCGGGCGCCAACCCGGACCTGGAACTCCCCCTCGCACTGAGCCGGGCCGGCTGCGCCCGGGTCCCCGCACCGGTCGCCTGGTTCGAATCGGGCGCCGCGACCCTCGGCGTCCTCCAGCCCTACCTGCGGGACTCCCGCGACGGCTGGCGACTCGCGCTCGACGCGCTCGCCGACGGACGGGAGTTCAGCACCGAGGCCCGGGCCCTCGGCCGCGCCACGGCGGAGGTCCACCTGGCCCTCGCCGAAGCGCTCCCCACCCGGCGCCTCCAACGGGCCGAGACCGAGCGGCTGGCCGCCGCCATGGACCGCAGGTTGCACGCGGCGGCACAGGCCGTCCCCGCGCTGCTGCCGCACGTACCGGGACTGCGGGCGGTCTTCGCGGCGGCCGGCGGCGCTCCGGGCGCCGGGATCGTCCAACGCATCCACGGGGACCTGCACCTCGGACAGACACTGCGGGGCTCCGACGGCGGCTGGGCCGTCATCGACTTCGAGGGAGAACCGGCGAAGCCGCTGGACGAGCGGCGCAGCCCGCAGCCCACGGTCCGCGACGTCGCCGGGATGCTCCGCTCCTTCGACTACGCGGCCCGCACCCACCGGCCCTGGAACGCGGACTGGGCGGCGCGCTGCCGGGCGGCGTACTGCACGGGCTACGCGGAGGCGGCGGGCACCGACCCGCGCGCGGACCCCGCGCTGCTCCGCGCCTACGAGACCGACAAGGCCGTCTACGAAGTGCTCTACGAGGCCCGCCACCGCCCGGACTGGCTCCCGGTCCCCATGTCGGCGATCGAACGCCTGGCGACGTCCCGGTGACCGCCCCGCCCGCACCCGCCCCCTCCGCGGGGCCCACCCGTTCGGAGCAGTCCGCGCGCCGTCCGGCGGGGCCGCCGACTGCGGCGGGACGGACGGAGCCCGTTCGGCCGAGTTTCCTGCCCCCGCACCATGCCGTTGCCTAGCCGTACCCGTGTCCCCCCGTACCCCTCGCCCCAGGAGGCACCCCCTGTGACCGCCCGATCCGCAGGCAAGACGACCGGCAAAGCGCCCCGCGTGGCGCCCCCGCTCGACCCCGGCGACCGGGCCCGGCTGCTCGCCGGGGAGCACCACGATCCACACGGCCTCCTCGGTGCGCATCCGGTCCGGGGCGGGATCGTCATCAGGGTGCTGCGCCCGTGGGCGCGGTCCGTGGCCGCGCTGCTGCCGAAGGGCCGCCGCATCGAGCTCCACGACGACGGGGACGGCTTCTTCTCCGCACTCGTCCCGCTGCTCCGCAAGGTGCCCGCCTACGAGCTCCGGGTGCGGTACGAGGACGGCGGCGAGGAGTTGGCCCTCCACGACCCGTACCGCTTCCTGCCGTCGCTCGGCGAACTCGACCTGCACCTGATCGGCGAGGGCCGGCACGAGGAGCTGTGGACGGCACTCGGCTCGCGGGTGATGGTCCACGGGGGCGTGAGCGGCACCCGCTTCGCGGTGTGGGCGCCGAACGCACGCGGCGTCCGGGTCACCGGCGACTTCACCCACTGGGACGGCACGGCGCTGCCGATGCGCTCGCTGGGCTCGACCGGCGTGTGGGAACTGTTCGTGCCGGGGATCGGCGAAGGGGCCGTCTACAAGTACGACATCACCCGCCCGGACGGCTCGCACACGGTCCGCGCGGACCCCATGGCCCGCCGGACCGAGTGCCCGCCGAACACCGCGTCGATCGTCACGGAGTCGCACTACTCCTGGGACGACGCGGAGTGGATGGAGCGGCGCGGCGCCCGCCCGCCGCACGAGGCGCCGATCTCCGTGTACGAGGTGCACCTGCCGTCCTGGCGGCCGGGGCTGACCTACCGGCAACTGGCGGAGCAGCTCCCCTCGTACGTGAAGGACCTGGGCTTCACGCACGTGGAGCTGATGCCCGTCACCGAGCACCCCTTCGGCGGGTCCTGGGGCTACCAGGTCACCGGGTTCTACGCGCCGACGGCGCGCATGGGCACCCCGGACGACTTCAGGTTCCTGGTGGACGCGTTGCACCGGGCGGGGATCGGCGTCCTGATGGACTGGGTCCCGGCGCACTTCCCGAAGGACGACTGGGCGCTGGCGGAGTTCGACGGGCGCCCGCTGTACGAGCACGAGGACCCGCGGCGCTCGCACCACCCCGACTGGGGGACGCTGGAGTTCGACTACGGACGCAAGGAGGTCCGGAACTTCCTGGTCGCGAACGCCGTCTACTGGTGCCAGGAGTTCCACGTGGACGGGCTCCGGGTGGACGCGGTGGCGTCGATGCTCTACCTCGACTACTCGCGGGAGCACGGGGAGTGGCTGCCGAACGAGCACGGGGGCCGGGAGAACCTGGACGCGGTGGCGTTCCTCCAGGAGATGAACGCCACGGTGTACCGGCGCTGCCCCGGCATCGTGACCTTCGCCGAGGAGTCCACCGCCTGGGACGGGGTGACCCGGGCGACGGACCAGGTGGGGCCGGGCGGTTTCGGCGGCCTGGGCTTCGGCATGAAGTGGAACATGGGCTGGATGCACGACTCGCTCGGCTACGTGGCGAAGGAGCCGGTGCACCGCAAGTACCACCACCACGAGATGACCTTCTCGATGGTGTACGCCTACAGCGAGAACTACATCCTGCCGATCTCGCACGACGAAGTCGTGCACGGCAAGCGGGCGCTGGTCTCCAAGATGCCGGGCGACTGGTGGCAGCAGCGGGCCGACCACCGTGCGTACCTGGGCTTCATGTGGGCCCACCCGGGAAAGCAGCTCCTCTTCATGGGGCAGGAGTTCGCCCAGGGTGCGGAGTGGTCGGCGGACCACGGGCCGGACTGGTGGCTGCTCGACCCGGCGTACGGGGCGGAGGCGGACCACCGCGGGGTGCGGGACCTCGTCCGCGACCTGAACACGGTGTACGCGGCGACGCCGTCGCTCTGGGAGCGGGACACGGTCCCGGAGGGCTTCCAGTGGGTGGTGGGGGACGCGGCGGAGGACAACGTCTTCGCCTTCCTGCGCTTCGACGGCTTCGGGACACCGCTGCTCGCGGTGTCGAACTTCTCGCCGGTGGTGCGCCACGACTACCGGCTCGGCGTGCCGGACGCCTTCGCGGCCTGGGCGGAGGTACTGAACACCGACGCGGCGCGCTACGGCGGCGGGAACGTGGTGGGCACCGACCCGGTGAAGACCGAGTCGGTGCCGTGGCACGGTCGTTCGGCGAGCGTGCGGATGACGCTGCCGCCGTTGGCGACGGTCTGGCTCAGCCCGGCGTGACGGCCGCGGGCCGGATGACGCCCATCCGCTGGGTGGCCCGGGTCAGCGCCACGTACAGGTCGTTGACCCCGTGCGTGGCGCCGGCCCGGATGCCGTCCGGGTCGACGACGAGGACGGTGTCGAACTCCAGGCCCTTGACCTGCCGGGGGTCGAGGAGGACGACGGGTCGGGTGAGGTCGGGGCGCGGGCCGTGCGAGGCGTCGGGGAGCGCGGCGATCAGGCCCGGGTGCAGCCCGGGCGGGGCGATCACGGCGGTCCTGCCCTCCTCGCGGAGCGCGTCGGCGACCGCGTCGGCGACCTCCTTCACCGGGTCGTCCGCGGTGCGGTCCCAGGGCTGCACCCCGGTGGAGCGCACCGAGCGGGGCGGCTCGAAGTCCGGGTCGGCGGTCCTGCGCACCTCGGCGGCGACGGCCATGATCTCGGCGGGCGTGCGGTAGTTGACGCCGAGCCGGACGAGTTCCCAGCGGTCCTCGACGTACGGTCCGAGGATGTCCTGCCAGGCGCCGACGCCGGCCGGGTCACCGGTCTGGGCGGGATCGCCGACGAGGGTCATGGAGCGGCTGGGACTGCGGCGCATCAACAGTCGCCAGGCCATGGCGGAGAGCTCCTGGGCCTCGTCGACGATGATGTGGCCGAAGGCCCAGGTGCGGTCGGCGGCGGCCCGCTCGGCGGCGGTGCGGTGGTCGACCTCCTCGTGGCGTTCGGCGAAGCGTTCGGCGTCGATGATGTCGTGGGCGGAGAGGACCTCGGAGGCGTCCTTGTCGAGCTCTTCCTTGTCCTCGAACTCGTAGGTGCGGGAGGCGAAGGAGACGTCGAGGACGCCCTGTGCGTACTGGATCTGCTTCTGGCGCTCGGCCTCTTCGGCGGCGCGGGCGGCCGAGTCGTCCTCGCCGAGGAGCTCGGCGGCCTCGTCGAGCAGGGGGACGTCGGCGGGGGTCCAGGGACCGTCGGTCCGCCTGATCGCGGCGGCGTCCGGCCCGTCGTCCAGGTGCGTGGGATCGCTGAGGTAGTCGGCGAGGAACTCCTGCGGGCCGAGGGCCGGCCACAGGGTGTCGATCGCCGCGTGCACCTCGGGGTTAGCGGCGATGCCCTTGGCGAGCAGGGCCCGGTCGTCGGGGCCGAGGAAGTTGGGGCCGCCGTAGGGGTCGGCGCCGATCCGGTCGGCGAGCTGTTCGGCGAGCGCGTCGAGGATCCGGAAGACGAAGTAGGGGCGGGCGAGGTTGTGCGGGAGGAAGGTCTCGCGGGCCTTGTGACGGGCTTCCAGGGCCATGTCCCAGTCGATGACCAGGTCACCGTCCTCGTGCGGGACGACCAGCGGCTCGCCGCGTTCGGGAACCCGCTGGCGGTCCCGTACGGCCTTCGCCAGGGCTTCGGCCATCTCCGCCGCGCCCTTGACGGCGGCGGCGCGCGGGGTGTCGGTGCCGGTGGCGCGGACACCGGGGAAGAGCTCGGCGGGGGTGGCGAGGAGGACGCCGGTCTCGCCGAGGGAGGGCAGGACGTTGCCGATGTAGCCGAGGAAGGCGGGGTTGGGGCCGACGATGAGGACCGCCCGCTTGGCGAGTTGCTCGCGGTGGGCGTAGAGGAGGTACGCGGCCCGGTGCAGGGCGACGGCGGTCTTGCCGGTGCCGGGACCGCCCTCGACGACGAGGACCCCCCGGTGCGGGGAGCGGATGATGGCGTCCTGCTCGGCCTGGATGGTCTGCACGATGTCGTGCATGCGGCCGGTGCGGGCGGCGTCGAGCGCGGCGAGCAGCACCTCGTCGGCGTCCCGGCCCTCGTGGCCGGTGCGGGTGGCGTCGGCGAGGTCGAGGACCTCGTCGTGGAGCGAGACGACCTCACGGCCGCGGGTGGTGAGGTGTCGCCGTCGGGAGAGGCCCATCGGTTCGTATCCGGTGGCCAGGTAGAAGGGTCGGGCGACCTCGGCGCGCCAGTCGACGACGAGCGGGGTCCGTTGCGGGTCGTCCTTGCGGATGCCGAGCCGGCCGATGTGGTGGTCGCGGCCGTCCTTGAAGACGAGCCGACCGAAGCAGAGCCCGCTCTCCCCCGCGTTGAGGGCGGAGAGCAGTCCGGACTGCTCGGCGACCATCACGTCCCGTTCGAGACGGCCCTGGCTGCTGCCGACCCCGGGGGTGCGGAGCGCCCGCTCGACGGCGGCTTCGGCCTGGTTCCTCAGGTCGTCGAGTCGTGCATAGAGATCGGTGATGAATTGCTGCTCATTCCGAAATTCCTCGGTTGACAATTCGACTCCCGGCGCGATACAGTGCGTTTATTGAGCTTCTCCGCGCCTTTTCTGTGTCCGGGCGCGGAATCCACGAATATACGCGAAGCAATACCCCGACTGTCAATTCTAGTCGGGGTATTTCTGTATGCCGCGCCGTCGCCGGCGGCCCCTGGGCGAGTGAGCCCGAAGTGCCGGTCAATGGCCCTGGGCGACGAGTGATCGGGGGGATGGATGTTCCGCGGGGCCCTCGCTTCATGCACCCGAAAAACTTCGGACCTGCTCCTCCAGGTGGTGCGCCCTCCCCATGTGCCGCCGCGAGCCGAAGCACGATAGCCGCCACCTCCGAGGCAGCTGACCAGCAGTTTGAGGCGGCGAGGCGCGGTGGTCGTCACCAGGTCGACGCGCTGCCTGCCACCAGCGACGCGGAGGCGTGACTGTTGTCACAAGCTGCGGCGCCTTGTCCGCGGCCCGAGGTGCGTTCTTCGAAGGACGAGTCGCCGGCCTGCTCGACGGCGGCCGAGGCCCAGAGCATCCGCGCGGCGGCGCAGGCCGTCCCGTGGATCGGCGAGCTACGCCTTCTCATAGATGCGCAGTTCATCGGGTCCTCAAGAAGGAACGCCCCCCCACCACCACGCCCTCGGCTCGGGTCCCACGATCCGATCCCGCCCTTCGACGGCCCTCATCGCGGCTGGGTTTGCCGGGATGCGGAAGCCACCGCCCCACCCGGATTGCCATCCGACCGTTTTGTGTTCCCGATTCCGGTTGATGGAAGCTGGGGCGGAGGGGGTGGACGTGACGACACGGGCGAGGGCCAGGGCGCACAGCCCGGGAAGACTGCCGAGCCAGGATGGTGCCGGCCGGCGGTCGCCGGGCCGGACGCGGTTCATGGGCGTGCTGCTGATCCTGCTGTCCCTGATAGCGGCTGCAGCCTGCTACTCGGCGTTCGCCTGGTGGCTGCCCTACGACAGCAAGCGCTACCAGGACTACCGCGCGGCCGAGTCGTGCTCCTCCCGCGCAATGGGGCAGGGCCGGACGGACTGTCTGAGCACCTGGCGTCTCACCGTAGAGGAGACCGTGCGCAAGACCGCCGGGAAGGGCTCCTCCTACAAGGCGACCCTGACGGATCAGGATTCCTGGCGGGGAACCGTGTTCTTCGGTGACCCAGGGCCGCTCCTGAAGCGGCTCGAACCCGGCGACCAGGTCACAGCCACCGTCTGGCGGCGCGACATCGTGGTGCTCGGCAAGGACGGCGTGCGGCAAAACACCTCCCGGGCGCCCCGTGACGAGCTCCAGATGAACGCTGCCGTCGGCCTGCTCGCCGCGCTCGTCGCGCTTCAGGTCTTCGTGTTCGGTGCGGTGCGTCTTGTCAGGCCCTGTGACTACGAGCCCTTCACCTGGAATCCGTACGGCAAGCGGTTGCTCATCACCATCACCACGGTCTGTTTCGGGGTGGGCTTGCCAGCGGTGTGGATCGGCATCCCGTGGTGGAGCGTGCCCACCGTGGCCGTACCCGTGGTGGTGTACACGGCGGGTCTGACACACCACCGTCTGCGCCGCAGCGCCGCAGGCGGAGTGTGACCCGCCGGGCTTCCTGCGCCGAGGCCCTCCGGTCCACCCACCGGGCCGCGACCTCGATCTCCGCCGCCCCGGCGCAGTACGCGTCGCTCGGAAAGCACTGCCGCAGCAGGCCGTCCGTGTTCTCGTCCGAGGTGCGTTGCCAGGGGCTTGCCGGGTCGCGAAAGGGGTGCGCTTCCTTTCGAGGGACGTAGTCGCCCGACCTGCTCGACGGCGGCCGAGGCCCAGAACGTCCGCGCGGCGGCGCAGGCCGTCCCGTGGATCGGCGAGCTGCGCCCTCCCCTGGATGCGCAGTCCATCGGGCCCTGAGAAGAAACGCACCCCGCGACCCGAGCCGCGTGGGGGTTGCCCAGCACCTGGAACTCACTCGTCTAGTCCCACAGGTCCGCCAGCTCTTCCAGGAGGCGGCGCTTCGGACGGGCGCCGACGAGGGACTTCACGGGCTCGCCCGCCCGGAAGGCCAGCAGGGTCGGGGTGGCGAGCACCCCGTACCTCAGGCTGGTCTCCGGGTTCCGGTCCACGTCGATCTGCACGATCCGCAGCCGCCCCGCCTCCTCCTCGGCGATCGCGCCGAGCACCGGCTTCAACTGCCGGCACGGCCCGCACCACGGTGCCGTGAACATCACCAGGACCGGCAGCCCGGCACCGAGCACCTCCCCCTCGAAGTCCGCGTCCGTGACCTCCGCCACGCCCTCCGCATGCGTCGTCATCCCCGTCATCCCTCCGTGTCCGTCTCCGTCACCGCTCCGAGTTCGCACCGGGGCTCCGGACCCCGCGGAAGCTCCGCCTCGGCCCGCAGCAGCTGCGCACCCACCTGGGTGCGCACCTCCTGGAGCTGGGCGATGAGCGCGTCCAGCTCCGCCACCTTCCGCCGGTAGACGGCGATGGACGCGGGGCAGGAATCCCCCGCCGGGTGCCCCGCACGCAGGCAGTCGACGAACGGCCGCGTCTCCTCCAGCGCGAACCCGAAGTCCTGCAGGGTCCTGATCTGCTGGAGGAGCCGCAGGTCGTCCTCGTCGTACGTGCGGTACCCCAGGTCCGTGCGCCGGGCGGTCAGGAGACCACGGGACTCGTAGTACCGCAGGGTCCTGGTGGTGGTTCCGGCCCGCTCGGCCAGCTCTCCGATGCGCATGGCCACGACCGTAGGCCTTGACCCCGACGTCAGGGCAAGGGATCAGTGCGGGGCCTGCGGCAGGAGCGGCTTGCGGACCACCGGGGAGGACAGCACGATCGAGGTGGTGGTCCGACCGAGCGCCGACGTCTGCTCCAGGACCTCTTCGAGGTGGATGGTGTCGGTGACGGCGACCCTGAGGATCCAACAGTCCTCGCCGACCACGTGGTGGACCTCCAGCACCTCGGGGCGCGCGACCAGTTCCAGGGTGCGGGGGTGCTTCAGGGTGTACCCGCCGTGCGGGTTCACCCGGATGAACGCCTGGATGCCGTAGCCGAGCCGGGCCGGGGAGACGTGGGCCCCGTAACCGGTGACGACCCCGCTCGCCTCCAGCCGGCGGACCCGTTCGGTGACGGCCGCAGGGCTGAGCCGGACCCGGCGGCCGAGCTCACTGAGCTTGATCCGACCGTCGGTCTGCAGGAGGTCCAGGAGCTGCCGGTCAATGGGGTCGAAGGCCGCTGCCGAGGTTTCGTCGGCGGTACCGCGCGCATTCCGAGGTTCTTTCGGCCCGGCGACCTGGACTCCCATGTTTCCCCCTTCGTCGAACGGTCGCACAACGTAACACTTGTGCAGGAAGGCAAGGGAGTGGGGATTGATGGACGTTCTGGTCATCGGCGGAAACCGCTACGTCGGAAAGCGGCTCATTGCGCGGCTGCGGGAATCCGGGCACCGGGTCACGGTGCTCAACCGGGGCTCCAGGGCCGCCCCCGGGGGAATCGAGCACCTGAGGGCCGACCGCGATGACGAGCACGCGCTCTCCGCCGTGCTCGCCGGCCGCTCCTTCGACGTCGTCGTGGACCAGGTCTGTTACACCCCGCGCCAGGCCGAGGTCGCCCGCCGGGTGTTCGCGACGCGCACCCGGCGGTACCTGATGACCTCGACCGTGGAGGTGTACGCGGACCGGGACTCGCCCGCCCCCGTCGTCGAGTCCGCCCTCGACCTGGGCGCGGTCGCCGTCGACACCGAACTCCCTTGGGAGGAAAACGAGTTCCTGGCGGCGCACTACGGCGAGGGAAAGCGGCAGGCCGAGGCCGTCTTCGCGGACGGGGCGCCGTTCGCCTGGGCCTCGGTGCGGGTGGCGCACGTGCTCGGCGGCGCCGACGACTTCACCGGCCGGCTCGACCACTACGCGCGGCGGGTCCGCGCGGGCGAACCGATCGCCGTGCCGGTGGTCAACCACCCGGCGACCTACGTGTACGTGGAGGAGATCGCCGCCTTCCTGGCGTGGGCGGTCGAGGCGGACTTCACCGGCCCCGTGAACGCGCACTCCCACGGCGCGCTCACCACGGCCGACATCTGCGCGGAGGTCGAGAAGCTGGTGGGCGGCCGGACGGTCTTCCGACGGGTGGAGGGCGGCGAGGTCTCGCCGTTCTCCTTCGCCCGCGGGTACCGCATGGACAATTCCCGTGCGGTTTCGCTCGGTTACTCCTTCGGCGACTCCCGCGCATGGCTCGGGCGGGCCGTCGCCGAGACCGTCGGAGCGGGGCGCTGATGCGGCACCGGATGCCGGGGGACGTGCAGGTCGGGGCGGTCGGGCTCGGCACGATGCCGCTCTCCGTCGAGGGCCGGCCCGACGGGCGGAGGGCCGTCGCCACCGTGCGCGCCGCCCTCGACGCGGGGGTGACACTCCTCGACACCGCCGACTCCCACCACCTGCCGGGCGGCACGCACGGTGAGGGCGAACTGCCCGTCGCACGGGCCCTCGCCTCCCGTCCGGGCCGTACGGACGACGTGCTCGTGGCGACGAAGGGCGGGCGGGGGCGGACCGCGGACGGCGGCTGGACCGCGGACGGCAGGCCCGAGCACCTACGGCGGGCGGCGGGAGGCCTCGGCGTGACGGCTCGGCGGCGGAGGTGGCCGCGTCGGACGCCCGCACGAGCGGGTGCCTCCGACCGGGGCCGGAGGCACCCGCCGGGCCGAGGCCCGGATCCGGCTCAAGACCCGGGACTCGGGGTTCTGGGGGCCCGGGTCCGCCGTCCCGGCGGCGCGGGGGCGGTGCGGGCCGGCGGGTCGTCGCCGCGGGGAGGCCCTGGCGGGGGCGGGCGGGGGTCAGACTCCCGCGCGGGCCTTCTCGTCGCCCTCCTCGGCGCGCTGGTCGGGGAGCGGGGCCGCGGCGTGGTCGTCGAGGAGGGTCCGCTCGTCGAAGGGGACCCGCCCGGCGAGGACCTCGGTGACCCGTGCCGTGTCGATCTCCTTCGTCCAGGTGCCGACCAGTACCGTCGCAACGGCGTTGCCCGCGAAGTTGGTGAGGGCGCGCGCCTCGCTCATGAAGCGGTCGATGCCGACGATCAGGCCCACCCCGTCGACCAACTCGGGTCGGTGCGACTGGAGTCCGCCGGCGAGGGTGGCCAGTCCGGCGCCGGTGACGCCCGCCGCCCCCTTCGAAGCGATGATCATGAAGACGAGGAGCGAGACCTGCTCGCCGAGCGAGAGCGGGTCGCCCATGGCCTCGGCGGTGAAGAGCGAGGCCATCGTCAGGTAGATCGCGGTCCCGTCGAGGTTGAAGGAGTAGCCGGTCGGGACGGTGATGCCGACGACCGGCTTGCTGACGCCCAGGTGCTCCATCTTGGCGATGAGCCGGGGCAGCGCGGACTCCGAGGAGGAGGTGGAGAGGATCAGCAGGAACTCGCGGCCCAGGTACTTCAGGAGCGACCAGATGCCGATGCCGGCGATCAGGCGCAGCAGCGTCCCGAGGACGACGAAGACGAAGAGGCCGCAGGTCACGTAGAAGCCGATCATGATGATGGCGAGGGAGGCGAGCGCGGCGGCGCCGGTCGCGCCGACGACGGCCGCGATCGCGCCGAACGCACCGACCGGCGCAACCCACATGATCATGCCGAGGATGCGGAAGACCAACCGCTGGAGGTGCCCGATGCCGCGCAGGACCGGTTCCCCCGCCCCTCCCATGGCCTGGAGCGCGAAGCCGGCGAGGAGCGCGACCAGGAGGGTCTGGAGGACCTCGCCCCCGGTGAAGGCGGAGACCAGGGTGGTGGGGATGATCCCGAGCAGGAAGTCCGCGGTGGACTCGCTGGCGCCCTCGGCCTGCTTGGCGCCGGCCTCGGCGATCTCCGGGGTGAGGTGCAGTCCGGAGCCGGGTTCCAGGAGGTTGCCGACGAGCAGGCCGATCGCGAGTGCGACGGTCGACATCACGAGGAAGTAGCCGAGGGCGAGGCCGCCGACCGCTCCGACCTTGGCGGCCTTCCGGACCGAACCGACGCCGAGCACGATCGTGCAGAAGATGATCGGCGAGATCATCATCTTGATCAGGCTGACGAATCCGGTGCCGAGGGGTTTGAGTTCGACCGCGACGCCCGGCGCCAGGAAGCCGACCGCGATGCCGAGCAGGACGGCGCCGATGACGGCCAGGTACAGGTAAGGGGTGCGGTCCCGGCGTGCGGCCACGGGTCCTCCTCGTGCTGGTGGGTGTCCACGTCCCGGTGGACCTCCGCGACTATCCACCAGCCTGTGACCCGGGTCACGGTTGCGTGCCTTTCGTTCACGGCGGGACGACCGGCCCCGCGGGGAAGGGCACGATTCGGGAACGCGCTGCGCCCGCGTGCGTTCCCACGTGCACACTTACCCGCATGCCCCTGCGCCTCCCCCGCCCCCGCAGCCTGGCCGGCCAGCTCTTCGCCATGCAGGTCGTGCTGGTGGCCCTCGTCGTCGCGGGGTGCGCGGTGTTCGCGTACGTCACGGACCGGGCGCAGGCGGAGGAGACCGCGCGGCGGCAGGCCACGGCGACCGCCGCCGCCGTCGCCGACTCCCCCTCCGTGCTCGCCGCGGCCCGCTCCGCCGACCCCACCGCCGTCCTCCAGCCCTACACGGAGTCGCTGCGCCGGCACGCGGGCGTCGCCTTCGTGGTGGTGATGGCCCCGGACGGCACCCGCTGGACGCATCCGGAACCGGATCAGATCGGCCGCACCTACCTCGGTCACATCGAGCAGGCCCGGCAGGGCCGGCTCTACTCCGAGACCCACCGGGGCGTCCTCGGCCCCTCCGTCCGGACGGTGGCGCCCGTCCTCGACGACGGCCGGGTCGTCGCCCTGGTCAGCGCGGGCATCACGATCGACGAGATCAGCGAGCAGGTGCGGGAACAGGTGACCGCCCTGCTCGTCACGGCGGGCGCGGCGCTGGTGCTCGGCGGCACGGGGACGTACGTGGTGAACGCCCGCCTGCGCCGCCACACGCACGGGATGAACGCCACCGAGCTGAGCCGGATGCACGACTACCACGAGGCCGCCCTGCACGCGGTCCGGGAGGGGCTCGTGATGCTCGACGGGCAGCGGCGGATCGCCCTGATCAACGACGGGGCGCGGGAGCTGCTCGCCCTGGACGAAGGGGTCGTCGGCCGCCCGGCCGCGGAACTCGGGCTGCCCGCTTCGCTGACCGGCGCGCTGCTGTCCTCGGAGCCGCGGGTGGACGAGACGCACCTGACGACCGAGCGGGTCCTCGTCGTCAACACCCGCCCGGTGGTGGGCGGAGAGCGGCGCGGCACCCTCGTGACGCTCCGGGACCGCACGGAACTCCAGGCGTTGTCAGGCGAGTTGGACTCCGAGCGGGGCTTCACCGAAGCGCTCCGCTCCCAGGCGCACGAGGCCGCGAACCGACTGCACACGGTCGTCTCGCTCATCGAACTGGGCCGGGTGGCGGAGGCGGTGGAGTTCGCGACGGCGGAGCTGGAACTCGCCCAGGCGCTCACCGACCGGGTGGTCGACTCGGTCGGCGAACCCGTCCTCGCGGCACTGCTGCTCGGCAAGGCGGCGCAGGCCAACGAGCGGGGCGTGGAACTGGTCCTCACCGAGGACAGCCACCTCGATGACGGTCGGGTGTCGACGGCGCTGCCCTCCCGGGACCTGGTGACGATCGTGGGCAACCTCATCGACAACGCCGTGGAAGCGGCGGGCGGAACCCCCCGGGCACGCGTGACGGTGACGGTCGCGGCCCGTGCGGGCGACGGCGAACTGCTGCTCCGGGTCGGCGACAGCGGCCCCGGCGTGCACCCCGCCGACCGGGAAGCGGTCCTCGGCCGCGGCTGGTCCACCCGGGGCCCCGGTCGCGGCCTCGGCCTGGCCCTGGTCGGCCAGGCGGTCACCCGGGCCTCGGGGACCCTGCACCTGGCGGACGCCGAGGAGGGCGGCGCGGAGTTCACCGTGCGGCTGCCGCTCCCCGCGGAGGCCGGGGGAACGGGGGCGCCGCCGGGGGACGGGCGCCCGGACGACGGGCGCCGTGCGTCCGTCGGGCCCGGTGCCGGCGTCACCGGCGCGGGGGTGGGCGCATGAGCTCCGCCCCCCTCCGGGTCCTGGTCGTCGAGGACGATCCCGTGGCGGCCGACGCCCATGCGCTCTACGCGGGCCGGGTCGAAGGGTTCACCGTCGTCGGGGTCGCCCACTCGCGGGCCGCCGCCGTACGGGCCCTCGACCGCGCACCGGTCGACCTGATCCTGCTCGACCTCTACCTGCCCGACGGCCACGGCCTCCAGCTGCTGCGGTCCCTGCGGGCCGCCGGGCACTCCGCCGACGTCATCGCCGTGACCTCCGCCCGCGACCTGGCGATCGTGCGCGAGGGCGTCTCCCTCGGCGTGGTCCAGTACGTCCTGAAGCCCTTCGCCTTCGCCACGCTCCGGGACAGGCTCGTGCGGTACGCCGAGTTCCGGGCGACGGCCGGGGAGGCCTCGGGGCAGGAGGAGGTGGACCGGGCGCTCGCCGCGCTCCGGGCCCCCCACGCCACCGCGCTCCCCAAGGGCCTGAGCGCGCCGACGCTCGAAGCGGTCACCCGCACCCTCCGGTCCGCCGCGACGGGACTGACCGCCGCCGGGGCGGGCACCGCCGTCGGGATCTCCCGGATCACCGCGCGCCGCTATCTGGAGCACCTGGTCACCGAGGGCCGCGCCGTGCGCGCCCCGCAGTACGGCCAGGTCGGACGTCCGGAGCTCCAGTACCGCTGGCTCGGCGGGCCGGCGCGCGGTCGCTGAGGCCCTTCGGTTACCCATCGGTTCCGACGTTCCTACGACCCCGCACGTTGGGGGAACGCACCGTAGCCAGCCGTCACCCTCCGCACCTACCGTGTCCGGGTGCACCAACCCTCCCCACCCTTCGACGCCCCGGCCGCCCGTCGCCTCCGCGAGGGCCTCGGCATGGTCCCCGGTCATGTCGCCTACGGCCTGCGCGCCCAGTACGGCATCCTCGTCGCCCCCGAAACCGTGGTCGCCTGGGAGCGCGGCCGGGCGATCCCCAACGAGCAGGAGCTCACCGCCCTCGCGGGCGTCCTGTGGTGCTCCCCCGCAGACCTGATCGCCGCCGCGTCCACGCTGCGCGAGCACCGGGTGGCGCGCGGGCTCGCCGCCGAGGAGCTGGCGCGCCTGGTGGGCGTGGCGGCCCACGCGTACCAGCGGATGGAGGACGAGGGCCGCTGGCGCGGCACCGAGCGCCAGACCGCCGCCCTCGCCGAGGTCCTCGGCCTCGATCCGCGCTCCCTCATCACCGCGACCGGGGGCGACGGCCGCCTCGCCGAACTGCTCCGCGACGCGGCCACCACCCGCTGGCAGGCCTATGTGAAACCGACGGTGAAGATGGTGCCGCTGCCCCGGCGGACCGTGGAGTCCGCGCTCCAACGGCTCCACTCGGAGTACCACGCCCGCATGGCGGCGACCAGCAGTTGGGGCGCCTCGGGGGCGACCGGTGAAGAGGGCCGCGTCTATCTGGACGGGATCATCGGCCACTTCTGGGCCGCCGTCGGCCCGTGACGGGGCACCGGCCCCCTAGATTGGCGCCGTGAGACGACACATACCCTTCGAACGACTCCACAACTTCCGTGATCTGGGCGGCTACCGGACCGCGAACGGCGGAACCGTGCGGTGGGCGACCCTCTACCGCGCCGACTCGCTCGGCAAGCTCGCGGACGCCGGTCCCGGCGATCTGGAGCGCTTCCGCGCACTGGGCGTGGGCACCGTGATCGACCTGCGCTACCCGTGGGAGATCGCGGCCAAGGGCCGCCTGCCGGAGAGCGAGGTCGCCGCCTGGCACAACCTCTCGATCGAGCACCGCCCCTACGACCAGGAGGCGATCGACCCGGCCCTGGACCCCTGGCGCCACCTCGCCGACCGGTTCGCCGAAGTGGCCGAGGACGGGACGGAGGAACTCCGCACGGCCCTGGAGCTGATCGCCGCCGCCGGGGAACCGCTCGTCTTCCACTGCGCCTCCGGCAAGGACCGCACGGGGCTGCTCGCCGCCGTCCTCCTCTCCCTCCTGGAGGTCCCGGACGAGGAGGTCCTCGCCGACTTCGCGCTCACCGAGCTGGCCACGGAGCGGCTGATCGCCGACTGGCGGGCGGCGCACCCGGGTCGGGAGCCCCGTTGGCCGGGCTACGGTCGGGCACCCGCCGAGGTGATCCGGTTGTTCCTGGCGGACCTGCGCGAGCGGTACGGCTCGGTGCACGGGTACGTCACCGGTCGCGTCGGTCTCGACCCCGCGGTGGTGACGGCGCTCAGGGACCGTCTGGTCGAAGCCGCGTAGCGGTGCTTCCTCGGCCTCCGTCGCGGAGCGGGTCTCCGCTCGGTGCGGAGGCGGACGGGTGCGACGGCCGGTGGCCGGTCGGCGCGTCCGGGCCGCCGGCCGCTCAGCCGGAGTGACCGGTCGCCGGCCCCGCCGGACGGTCCGCGGTGACCAGCCAGGACGTGCTGCGCAGCCGGACCGTGCCGTCCGGTGCCTCGTGGTTCCGCAGGTGGTCGGCGAGGGCGCGCCCGGCCCGCTCCCGTGCGGCCGGGTCGACCTGTTCCGTCCAGTGGCTGCCGGGCCCCGTGCCCAGCAGGAACTCCGCCGCGTCATCGGCTCCGTGCCCCCACGCCCCGTGCGCCTCGACCCGGTCGACGGCCGTGCCGGTGAATCCGGCCGCGGCGAGGAGGGCGCGGATCCGCTCCGGGAACGACAGGGAGAACATGCCGGGGAGCCCCGGCGTCCCGAAGTCGCCGACCGGCAGCACGTCGCGCAAGGACTCCATGGCCACCACCCAGTCGTTGAGGGAGGGCTCGGCAGGACAGACGAACGCCAGGCGCCCACCGGGGCGGAGCGCCCGACCGATGTTGCCGAAGGCGGCTTCGGGGTCGGAGAAGAACATCACCCCGTAGCGGCTGATCGCCGTGTCGAACGCGCCGGCTTCGAAGGGGTGCGTCTGGGCGTCCCCCTGGATGAACGCGGCATTGTCGATGCCCTCCCGCGCCGCCTGCGACCGCGCTTCGGCCAGCATGGGGCCGGACAGGTCGAGGCCCACGGCCCCGCCCCGGGGCGCCCGGAGGGCGGCGAGGCGCGTGGTCTGCCCGGCACCGCAGCCGATGTCGAGCGTCCGGTGGCCGTCGGTGATTCCGGCGGCGTCGAGCAGGGGCTGGTTGAAGCCCTCGTTCACGGCGTTCCACCGGTTCCGGTTGCGGGCCCACCGGACCCCCTCGGGACCGTTCCACGCTTGTGCCTGCTGGGTGTTGACGACGTGCGACACGACTTCCTCCTGATGGCACGACAGAGAATGGGCGCTTGCCCAAACAGTATGGGCAAGCGCCCGTACTGGCAATGGGCTTACGATCCCAAGGGCCGCGCCGCCCGTGGCGCCGGACTCCGGAGGGAAGAGAAGCCGATGTCACCCCGTGGTGTGGCAACGCCGGACGTGCGCGAGCGCCTGTTCGCGGCAGCGGAACGGATCGTGGAGAGGGACGGGCCGGGCGCACTCACCAGCCGGTCCGTGACCACCGAGGCGGGCTGCGCCAAGGGGCTGTTGCACGCACACTTCGCCGGGCTCGACGAGTTCGTGGCGGAACTCTGCCTCGACCGCTTCGCACGGACGGCGACCCGGGCACGAGCCCTGACGGAACTGACCGGGAAGGGCACGGTGGCCGGAAACCTCGACGCCGTCGTCCTGGCCCTCTTCGACCGCGGCGGACCGGCACTGTCCGGCCTCGCCCTGACGCGCCCCGCCGCCGCGCAGCGCTTCCGCGAGGCCATGGAAGGCGGCGCACCCGGCTTCGCCGCCGTCCAAGGGGCGGTGTCCGACTACCTGGAGGCCGAACGCGCCCTCGGCCGGGTGGCGAGCACCCTCGATCCACCCACCGTGGCCCTCGCCGTCGTGGGCACGGCCCACCACCTCCTGATGACCACCTGGCCCGGGGCGCCCGACCCGCGTCCGGCCGTCAAGCGTCTGGTGGCCGTGCTGGTGGAGGACGCCCGCTGATCCCTTCCTCGGGTCCGCACGCGCCCCACCACTCCTGCGGTCTCGGCGTCGGGGCGCTGGGACGTCGGGGCGCTGGGACGTCGGGGCGGCCCGGTGGTCGTCCTTCAGCCCCGTCGGTCGGAGCCGAAGGGGTGCCCGGCCTCCGCGACCGGCACGTACCCCCGGACGTCCACGGCGGTGCACGGCAGTGGGTGGACGCGGCCGGTGCGGATGCCGTGGCGCTCCCCCGGACAGAACCCGGTGTCGGCGCCCCGGACCCGGACGTGGCCGGGTGCGGGTGCCGGTGCGCCGGGGGTGCGCGGCGGGTGCCCGGCGTGGCCGTCCCGCAGGAAGGCGACGACGCTGATGCCGGCGAGCACCAGCGCGGCGAGGGCGATCAGCACGACGAGGGCGCGCCCCAGGCGGTGCCGGGGACCCGGCCGGACGGTGTCCGGGCCCTCCCGGAAGTCATCGGCGCCGGGCCACACGAGCGGCGGCCCGGTGGAGTCCCCTTCCTCCCCCGGCGTCATCGGCCCCCCCTTTCCGCCGAACGGGTTCGGGACGCGTCCGGGACGAGGTCCCAGCCTCGTGGATCGAGCGCCGGGGCTCAAGGACGGAATCCGACATTTCCCGGGGGCGGGGAGGGAGAAGGAGCCGCGCGGGTCCCGGGGCGCCTCCGGGAAGGTTCGGGTCGAAGGTCCTGCGGAAGGGGGCCGAGGTCCCGGCCGCCGGCAACCGGCCCGTCGGACGGGCCGGTGCCCCGGTCGACCGGCTAGAAGACCGACTCCGCCTCGCGCATGCGGTCCTCGGGGACCGTCTTCAGCCGGGTCACGGCATCGGCCAGCGGCACCATCTCGACGTTCGTTCCGCGCAGCGCCGTCATCTGGCCGAAGTCGCCGCGGTGCGCCGCCTCCACCGCGTGCCAGCCGAAGCGGGTGGCGAGCACCCGGTCGTACGCGGTCGGGGTGCCGCCTCGCTGGACGTGGCCGAGGATGACCGGGCGGGCCTCCTTGCCGAGGCGCCGCTCCAGCTCGACGGCGAGCTGGTTGCCGATGCCCTGGAAGCGCTCGTGACCGAACTGGTCGATCTCGCCCTTCTTGTAGTCCATGGAGCCCTCGGCCGGATGGGCTCCCTCGGCGACGCAGATGACGGCGAACTTCTTGCCTCGGGCGAAGCGCTCCTCGACCATCTTGACGAGGTCGTCGACCTCGAAGGGACGCTCGGGCAGGCAGATGCCGTGCGCGCCACCGGCCATGCCGGACTCCAGGGCGATCCAGCCGGCGTGGCGGCCCATCACTTCGACGACCATGACCCGCTGGTGGGACTCCGCGGTGGTCTTGAGGCGGTCCATGGCCTCGGTGGCGACGCCGACGGCGGTGTCGAAGCCGAAGGTGCGGTCCGTGGAGGAGATGTCGTTGTCGATCGTCTTCGGGACGCCGACCACGGGCATGCCGGCGTCGGAGAGCATCCGGGCGGCGGTCAGGGTGCCCTCGCCGCCGATCGGGATGAGGACGTCGATGCCGTACTTCCGGGCCAGGTCGGGGGCGGACTCCGCGGCCTCGCGGAGCCTGCTCCGCTCCAGGCGGGCCGAGCCGAGGATGGTGCCGCCACGGGCCAGGATGCCGCTGACGGCATTGAGGTCGAGGGGGCGGTAGTGGCCGTCGAGGAGCCCCTTGAAGCCGTCCTCGAAGCCGATGACCTCGTCGTCGTGGCCGGTCAGCGCCCGGTGCACGACCGACCGGATCACTGCGTTCAGGCCGGGGCAGTCTCCGCCTGCGGTGAGAACTCCGATGCGCATCCTGCTGTGTCTCCTGCTCGGTCGCGGTCCGTGATGGGTCACCGCAATTCTCACACGCCGGCCCTGGGGGGCCTGTTCCTCCGCACTCCGCGCGTCCTTCCCGGCGGCTGCGCGAAGGACTTTCGCCCCGTGTCGTCGGGCCCTTTGCCCGGCGGGCAACTGCACCATTGGCGGGGGTATTGTCAAGGGGGTAATGCCGCTCCATCGGGGCTTTCTGAGCGCTTTCGATTGACGCACGGGCCGCGCAAGTGCCGCGACGGCACCCCGGGGCCCTCCGCAGGACTGGACAGGAGACCACGGCGTGACGCGCAGCGTGTACGTGACCGGGATCGACCGCGGTGACGGCCGCCAGGTCGTCGAGCTGGGAGTCATGGAGCTCCTCACCCGCCAGGTGGACCGGGTGGGAGTGTTCCGCCCCCTGGTGCACGACGGCCCCGACCGGCTCTTCGACCTGCTGCGCGCCCGCTACCGGCTGTCCCAGGACCCCTCGACGGCCTACGGCATGGACTACCACCAGGCCTCCGCCCTCCAGGGGGAGCAGGGCACCGACGCACTGGTCTCCCGGATCGTCGACCGCTTCCACGCCGTCGCCCGCGACTACGAGGTCGTCCTCGTGCTCGGCACCGACTTCGCCGCCACCCAGCTCCCCGACGAGCTGGCGCTGAACGCACGCCTCGCGAACGAGTTCGGCGCCTCCGTCATCCCGGTGGTCGGCGGCAAGGGCCAGCCCTCCGAGTCCGTACGGGCCGAGGCGCGCAATGCCTTCCGGGCGTACGACGGGCTCGGCTGCGACGTACTGGCGATGGTCGTCAACCGCGTGGCCGCCGAGGACCGCGAGGTCATCGCCGAGCGGCTCGCGGCCCGGCTGCCCGTGCCCTGCTACGTCCTCCCCGACGAGCCGGCGCTCGCCGCGCCCACCGTCGCCCAGATCACCCAGGCGCTCGGGGCGACCGTCGTCCTCGGCGACGACGCGGGCCTGGCCCGGGACGCACTGGACTTCGTCTTCGGCGGCGCGATGCTCCCCAACTTCCTCCACGCACTGACCCCGGGCTGCCTCGTCGTCACCCCCGGGGACCGCGCCGACCTGGTCGTCGGCGCGCTCGCCGCGCACTCCGCCGGCACCCCGTCGATCGCCGGCCTGCTGCTCACCCTGAACGAGCGGCCCGGCGAGGAGGTCCTGACCCTGGCGGCCCGCCTCGCCCCCGGCACCCCGGTCATCTCCGTGCCCGGCACCAGCTTCCCGACCGCAGCCGAGCTCTTCTCGCTCGAAGGCAAGTTGAACGCCGCCACCCCGCGGAAGGCGGAAACCGCGCTCGGCCTCTTCGAACGGCACGTGGACACCACTGATCTCCTCAAGCGGATCTCGGTCGCGCGCAGCGGCCGGGTGACCCCGATGATGTTCGAGCACGTACTGCTCGAACAGGCCCGCGCCGACCGGCGCCGGGTGGTGCTCCCCGAGGGCGTCGAGGAGCGGGTGCTGCGCGCCGCCGACGTCCTGATCCGCCGCGGCGTCTGTGACCTGACGCTGCTCGGCGACGTCGAGACCATCCGCAAGAAGGCCGCCGACCTGAGCGTGGACCTCGCCGACACCCAGCTGATCGACCCCCAGACCTCCGAACTGCGCGACGCGTTCGCGGAGAAGTACGCGGCGCTGCGGGCCCACAAGGGCGTCACCGTCGAGCTCGCGTACGACGTCGTCTCCGACGTGAACTACTTCGGCACCCTGATGGTCGAGGAAGGCCTGGCCGACGGCATGGTCTCGGGGTCCGTGCACTCCACCGCGGCGACCATCCGTCCCGCCTTCGAGATCATCAAGACCAAGCCGGGGAACACCTCCCCCGGCGAAGCACCCGGAGGAGCCGCCATCGTCTCCTCGGTGTTCTTCATGTGCCTGGCCGACAAGGTCCTCGTCTACGGCGACTGCGCGGTCAACCCGGATCCGAACGCGGAGCAACTCGCGGACATCGCCGCCCAGTCCGCGGCCACCGCGGCCCGCTTCGGCGTGGAGCCGCGGATCGCGATGCTCTCGTACTCCACCGGCACCTCGGGCTCCGGCGTCGACGTCGACAAGGTGCGGGAGGCGACCAAGCTGGTCCGCGAGGCCCACCCGGAGCTGCGGATCGAGGGCCCGATCCAGTACGACGCGGCCGTCGAGCCGTCCGTCGCGGCGACGAAGCTGCCGGGCTCCGAGGTCGCCGGCCAGGCGACCGTGCTGATCTTCCCCGACCTCAATACCGGCAACAACACGTACAAGGCGGTGCAGCGTTCGGCCGGCGCCGTGGCCGTCGGCCCCGTCCTCCAGGGGCTGCGCAAGCCCGTGAACGACCTCTCGCGCGGCGCCCTCGTCAGCGACATCGTCAACACGGTCGCCATCACGGCGATCCAGGCCCAGGCCACCACCCCGACCGCCCACCAGGGTCAGGAGCTTCGCGGATGACCGCCCACCCGTCACCCACCCCCACCCCATCCGACGAGCCCAGCTCGACCCCCTCCAACAACCACCCGTCACCCACCCCCACCCCATCCGACGAGCCCGGCTCGACCCCCTCCAACCACCCGTCACCCACTCGTGTGCTCGTCCTGAACTCCGGCTCCTCGTCGGTGAAGTACCAGCTGCTCGACATGCGGGACGACGGTCGCCTGGCCCAAGGGCTCGTGGAGCGGATCGGCGAGGCGACCTCCCGGCTCGTGCACACCCCGCTGCAGGGCGGCGGCGCGAAGCGCGAGAAGACCGGACCGATCGCCGACCACGCGGCCGCGCTGAAGGCCGTGGCGGAGGAGCTGGCGACCGACGGTCTGGGGCTGGACTCCCCCGAACTGGCGGCGATCGGCCACCGGGTGGTGCACGGCGGGCTGCGGTTCACCGAACCGACGGTCATCGACGACGAGGTGCTCGCGGAGATCGAGCGGCTGGTGCCGGTGGCACCGCTGCACAACCCGGCGAACCTGACCGGCATCCGCACCGCGACGGCCCTGCGGCCCGACCTCCCCCAGGTGGCGGTCTTCGACACCGCCTTCCACACCACGATGCCGGAGTCGGCGGCACGGTACGCGATCGACGTGGAGACCGCCGACGCGCACCGGATCCGCCGGTACGGCTTCCACGGCACCTCGCACGCGTACGTCTCGCGGGAGGCCGCGCGGCTGCTCGGCAAGGAACCCGAGGAGGTGAACGTGATCGTGCTGCACCTGGGGAACGGCGCCTCGGCGTCGGCGGTGCGCGGCGGCCGGTGCGTGGACACCTCGATGGGCCTGACCCCGCTGGAAGGCCTGGTCATGGGCACCCGCTCGGGTGACGTCGACCCGGCGGTGACCTTCCACCTCAAGCGGGTGGCGGGCATGTCGACGGACGAGATCGACGTCCTGCTGAACAAGAAGTCCGGCCTGGTGGGACTCTGCGGCGACAACGACATGCGGGAGATCCGCCGCCGGATCGACGAGGGCGACCAGCGGGCGGCGCTCGCCTTCGAGATCTACGTCCACCGGCTGAAGAAGTACATCGGTGCGTACTACGCGGTGCTCGGTCGGGTGGACGCGGTGGTGTTCACGGCGGGCGTCGGCGAGAACGCGGCCCCGGTGCGGGAAGCTGCGATCGCGGGCCTCGAAGAGCTGGGGCTCGCGGTGGACGCGGAGCTGAACTCCGTGCGGTCCGACGAGGCCCGGATCGTCTCGCCGGTCTACGCGCGGGTGGCGGTCGCCGTGGTGCCGACGGACGAGGAGCTGGAGATCGCCCGACAGAGCTACGCACTGGTGCACGAAGAAGTGAACGCCTGAGCGGACCCGCGCCCATTTGTACTTTCCGCCAGCCGGAATATTCCGCAGTGAAACAAACCGATAGGATCCGCCTCATGCGCCGTTCCAAAATCGTCTGCACGCTGGGCCCCGCCGTCGACTCGTATGAGCAGCTGAAGGCTCTCATCGAGGCCGGTATGAACGTGGCCCGATTCAACTTCAGCCACGGGTCCCAGGCGGAGCACCAGGAGCGGTACGACCGCGTCCGGCAGGTCTCCGCGGACACCGGGCGCGCCGTCGGCGTCCTCGCCGACCTCCAGGGCCCGAAGATCCGCCTGGAGACCTTCGCCGAGGGACCGGTCGAGCTGGTGCGCGGTGACGAGTTCACCATCACCACCGAGGACGTCCCCGGCGACAAGTCGATCTGCGGCACCACCTACAAGGGCCTGCCCGGCGACGTCTCCAAGGGCGACCAGGTGCTGATCAACGACGGCAACGTCGAGCTGCGGGTGGTCGAGGTCGACGGCCCCCGCGTCAAGACCATCGTCGTCGAGGGCGGCGTCATCTCCGACCACAAGGGCATCAACCTGCCCGGCGCGGCGGTGAACGTCCCGGCCCTGTCCGAGAAGGACGTCGACGACCTCCGCTTCGCCCTGCGGATGGGCTGCGACATGGTCGCCCTCTCCTTCGTCCGCGACGCCGACGACGTCAAGGACGTCCACAAGGTGATGGACGAGGAGGGCCGTCGGGTCCCCGTCATCGCGAAGGTCGAGAAGCCGCAGGCTGTGGAGAACATGGCCGATGTCGTCGCCGCCTTCGACGCCGTCATGGTGGCCCGCGGTGACCTCGCGGTCGAGTACCCGCTGGAGAAGGTCCCGATGGTGCAGAAGCGCCTGGTGGAGCTCTGCCGCCGGAACGCCAAGCCGGTCATCGTCGCCACCCAGATGATGGAGTCGATGATCACCAACTCGCGGCCCACCCGCGCCGAGGCGAGCGACGTCGCCAACGCGATCCTGGACGGCGCCGACGCGGTCATGCTGTCGGCCGAGTCCTCGGTCGGCGCGTACCCGATCGAGACCGTGAAGACGATGTCCAAGATCGTCGCCGCGGCCGAGGAGGAGCTGCTCTCCAAGGGCCTCCAGCCCTTGGTCCAGGGCAAGAAGCCGCGCACCCAGGGCGGTTCGGTCGCCCGTGCGGCCTGCGAGATCGCGGACTTCCTCGGCGGCAAGGCGCTCGTCGCCTTCACCCAGTCCGGCGACACCGCCCGCCGCCTCTCGCGCTACCGCGCGGAGCAGCCGATCCTCGCCTTCACCACGGACGAGGGCACCCGCAACCAGCTCACCCTGAGCTGGGGCGTCGAGCCCTTCCTGGTGCCGCACGTCGACAACACCGACGCGATGGTCGACCTCGTGGACGCCGAGCTCCTCAAGCTCCAGCGCTACGGCGAGGGCGACACCATGATCATCACGGCCGGCTCGCCCCCCGGCGTCCCCGGCACCACGAACATGGTCCGCGTCCACCACCTCGGCGGCAACAAGCAGGGCTGACGGTCCCGCAGGACGCACGACGACGGGCCGCACTCCCTCGGGAAGAGGGGGTGCGGCCCGCTGCGCGTCGCGGCCCGGCACCGTCCCGGGTGACCGGCCCCGACGCCCTGCGGCTCCCGGAGGGGTCCTTCGGGGTCAGCTGGGCTCGATCGTGTTGCGGAGGCCGGGGATCTTCAGGGTGCCGCCGAACTGGCCCGCCTGGCGCAGCTTCACGTTGGTGAAGAAGGCGAAGGGGACGTCCAGCGGGGGCGGGGACTCGGGGCCGAAGGTGATCGGGATGAGGCCGAAGAGGTTGCCCTTCAGCTCCTCCGTGTACATGGTCACCGTGCCGTTGCGGATGGTCGAGGTCGAGCCCCTGTTCGAGCGGACGTGCGCGGTGCGCCCCTCGGAGTGGTCCGTCAGCTGGTGCAGGTCCTTGATGTCCACCGAGCTCGCGGTGAACTTCAGCACCTTCTTGATCTTTCCGCTGCCGGTCTTCACCTCGACGATGCCGTGGTAGTCCAGGCCGCTCAGGGTGAGCAACGAGCTCTCCAGGCGCCAGGGCTCGTCCGGCAGCAGCGGGATGCCCGGCTCCAGCTCGGCGTCGGCGAGCGCCTGCGCGTCGAGTTCGGGGCACGGGAAGCGCGGCTTGGCCCCGTCGGGTATGTCCGTGTCCTGCCTGGCTTCGAGCCCCTGGGCGCTCTCCGGAAGCTCCTCGACCGTGGCGCCGGCCCGGGCGGCGGCCTCCTTGATCGCCGCCTTCGTCTGCTCCGCGGCCGGGTCCGTCGCCCCCTTCGGCCGGGTGGAAGCGGTCGCGGTCGGTGCCGCGGTTTCCGGAGCCTCTTCCTCGGGGGCCTCCGTCGGCTGCGGGGCGCTCGTCGTGGGGGCCGCCGTCGGCTCGGCCGTGGCGGTCGGTTCCGGGTCGAGGCCGTGGAAGAGGTCCTTGAGGGCGTCGCCCAGGCCCAGCGGGTCCAGCGGGTTCACGGACTTGGTGGGCGAGGGGGTGACGGCCGGGGCGGTGGTGGCCGTCGCCTGCCGGGGCTCCGGGGCGATCGCCTCGGGCTGCGTGGCGGTGGGCGCCGGGGTCGCGGTGGCGGACGGCGTGGCGGTCGCGGGCGCCGAGGGGGTGCCGGTCGGCTGGGCGGTCGGCTCGGAGGTGGCCGTGGCGGTGGGCTCGGCCGTCGGCCTCGCGGTCTCCGTCTCCTCCGCTGCCGGCTCGTCCGAGCGGGTCACGCAGGGGCCGGGGGCGAAGGGGATCTCCTTGTCGTCGGCGAGGGCGAGCCTGGGCGTGAGGCCCATGCCCACGAACACGGCGGTCGGCATGGCGGCCAGTGCCATCGCCTTCCCCGCGGGGCCCTGGATCCTGTTCAGCAGCGACTTGCGCGGGGCCGCGTGTCGCGGGCCCCCCTTCGCGAGCGCCGGCTGGCTCTCGTCACCCCGCACTGTTCCTCCCGCCCTTGGCGTCGGTCGTGGTTTCGGTCTCCCGGTGCTCCGCTTCGCGCTGCTCCGGGACCACGGCCGCGGGTACGGCCTCGACCTCGGGTTCGACCCGGGGTGCGTCCGGAGCCGGGTGCTCGGCACCGGCCTCGGGCTGCGCACCGGGCTCGGCCGGAACGTCCGACCGGTCGTCGTGCTCCGCTTCCGCGTGCTCCTCGACCGGGGGCGCGGGCGCCCAGGAAGCGGACATGGCGCCTCCGACGAGGGCGAACAGGAATCCGACGAGGAAGCCGCCGAAGTTCGACACCGGGATGGAGACGAGGGCCAGCACGATGGAGGCGACGCCCGCGAAGACCCGGACGACGGGCTGGAACCACATCGTCAGGCCGAGCGTGACCAGCAGGACGCCGATGATCAGTGCCCCGGCTCCGGCGGTCGTCTGCATGGCGAGCGTGACGTTGCCGAGCCGCATGTCACCGTACGGGAGGTAGGCGATCGGCAGGCCGCCGATCATCGTGAACAGTCCCGCCCAGAAGGGCCTGGTCTGCCGCCAGACCTTGAACCGGTTCTCCTTTACGGGGACTTCGCGGGAGGCGGGGATCTCGGCGCTCATGGAACAGCTCCCTGGAAGCGGTGTTGCTGAGAAGGTTGAAGACGAAGGACCCGGCGGGTGGGGCCGCACGCGGCGGCCCCACCCTCCGGACGGATCGGTCCTGGCGGACCGGCCGGTCCTAGTAGCACTCGGCAGACGTGCCCCGGTGCAGGGAGAGGTGCAGGTCGGGGAGCTTGAAGGTGCCGGCCGTGGTGGCCCACGCCTTCTGCTCCACGTTGCTCAGCGTCGCCTGGTCGGCGCGCTGACCGAAGCCGTACGGGTTGGCCTGGGTGTTGGGCTGGATGCCCGGCTTGCCCGGCGACTTCGCGAGGGCACCGGCGGCGACGCCGATGTCGATGTTCTTGAACTCGGCGTCGGTCTTGAGCTCGGAGACATCGAGGTAGATGCCCTTCGCGTAGACCTTGTCCTCGTCCTTGCCGGTCTTGACGGCCTCGGTGCCGGCCTCCAGGCGGAGGGTGACGTCACCGATGAACGGCACCTTCGGCGTGACGACCGACTGGCACATGTTCGTGATCCAGGCCTCGGAGAAGCCGGACACGGCCACCGGGGCGGCGAAGTCCTTGCCCTCGAGGTCCTTGCCCGCGTCCACGCTGCCGTACTGGACGAAGTCCTTGCCGACGAGGCTGTTGGCCTTAACCTTGAATTCCTGGCCGGAGATGCTGAAGGACGCGGCGAGCGCGCCCTGGGCCAGGCCGACACCGATCGCGGCCGTCGCGGCCACGCTCGGGACCATGACGACGGCGAACCGCTTCCACCGGGTCCCGCCACGAATCTGGGACTTCATGAGAATTCCTCCTTCTCGGACGTACATCTCCGGAAGGGCCCGGGGCCCGTCCAGGGATGGGAGAAGAGCTACGTCCTCGGGAAGGAGAGCGCCGAGGTGTCAGGCGGCGCGTGCGCGTCCGAATCACCGGCGATCACCCCCGAGCGACAACCATGGGCCGTGCCTTCGGGCGCGACCCGTTGCGGACAGGCCCCGTTCGGTGAGAGCGGGAACCCCCCTGTCCACGACCGGTGCCGGAACACCGGTCCACTCGGTGGGGACCCTCCCCGCGATCCCGGGTGGTTGCCGGGGTCGTGCGGTTCGGACCGAGCGTCGCCGATCGTGGTCCATTCCGGGCCCCCGCACAAGAGGGTTCGTTACTCACTAGTAACGGGTGGATAACCGCGTCATGGCGGGGAGGGGCCGAACGGACACTCAGGGTGCGAGGGGATGACCGTCGATGTCAGCAGATAGGCCGACGAATCGGGACGGAACCGCGGGTTTGATTTACTGCAAGTAACAGCGGCCGCGATTACCAAGTTTTGGTAAAGCGCGGCCGCCTTCTGTCACTCTGTCGCCAAATCGCCAGGCGATCCGGCACCCCGCCGGGGGGTTCGGAAACGGATCAGAACAGCACTCGGGCGAGGGCCTGTCGGGCCGCCGTGACCCGCGGGTCCTCGGCGCCGATCACCTCGAACAGCTCCAGCAGGCGCAGTCGGGCGGCGTTCCGCTCCTCGCCCGCCGTGCGGCGCACGGTCTCCACGAGGCGCCCGAAGGCGTCCTGGACGTGGCCGCCCACCAGATCGAGGTCGGCGGCGGCGATCTGCGCGGCGACGTCCGCCGGGGCGTCCGCCGCGTTCTTGCGGACGACGGCGGGGTCCAAGCCCTGCACCCGCTGGAGGAGTTCGGCCTGGGCGAGGCCGAGCTTGGCCTCCGGGTGGGCCGGGTCGTCGGCGAGGACGTTCTCGTACGCCTGCACGGCGCCGGCCAGGTCACCCGCGTCGAGCGCGGACATGGCCGCCGTGAGGAGCGCGTCGTACGGGCCGGCCTGCGGCGCGACCGGGGCCGCGGCACCGGCCTGGGCGTCCACGGCGATGCCGGTGAGGCCGAAGCGCTCCTCGCCGACCTGGATGAGCTGGTCGAGGGTCTCGCGGATCTGGGCCTCGGGCACGGCGCCCTGGAACAGCGGCAGGGCCTGACCGGCGACCACCGCGAAAACGGCCGGAATTCCCTGGATGCCGAACTGCTGCATCAGCATCTGATTGGCGTCGACGTCGATCTTCGCGAGCAGGAAGCGGCCGTGGTACTCGACGGCGAGCCGCTCCAGGAGGGGGCCGAGCTGCTTGCAGGGCTCACACCACTCGGCCCAGAAGTCGAGGACGACCGGAACCTCGGCCGAGCGCTGGAGCACGTCGCGCTCGAAGCCGGCCTCGTCGACGTCGATCACCAGGGCCGACGGGGGCACGGCGGCGGGGCCGCCCTGCCGGGCGGACTCGGCGCGCGCCTGCTCCGCCTTCGCCTTGGCCTCTCCGGCCGCCTTCACCGCGGCGAGGTCGACGACGCCGCTCATGGACATGTTTCGGGGCTGCATGGATACATCCTCCCCCTTCCGCGCACGTCACCGGTACGTCATGGCTGAACCGTGCCGTCCACCCGCCTCCGCCGGAGCGGAAGCACGCGGACGGCACGGCCCCTCGTCTTCGGTTCGCACCGGGTCCCCACCCGGCGCTGGAACCGGGTCCCCACCCGGTGCCGTGGTTGTCGCTCAGGCCGCTCAATGCCTTTCGCTACGGGTCGTAGCGTAACTCCACCGGGGGATCCGGGGGGAGGTCGCCGGTGCGATCCGGGTGGTGAACTGGCTCACATCGCGCACCCCTGGCGCACTACCTACTGACGGGTATGGTCGCTTTCCATGTGCAGCCGTACCCACCAGCGCAGGAGCCGTACCGGACGTCCCCGCTCCACCGAGGCCGACACGGCCATCCTGGAGGCGACCCGCGCGGCCCTGGTGGAACTGGGCTGGTCCAAGCTCACGATGGGGGACGTGGCCGGCCGCGCCGGGGTCGCGAAGACCACGCTCTACCGCCGCTGGGCCAACAAGAACGAGCTCGTGGTGGACGCCGTCGCCGTCCTCTTCGACGAGCTCGAACTGCCCGATCTGGGCTCCCTGCAGGCCGACATCGAGCACGTCGTGCTCCAGTTCGCGGCGCTCCTGGAGCGGCCCGAGACGAAGACGGCGCTGATGGCGGTGGTCGCCGAGTCGACCCGGGACGAGCCGCTGCGCGAACGCATCCGCTCCTCGATCGTCGACCGTCAGAAGCGCCTGGTCCTGGCGGGCCGCAGGCGGGCGCAGCAGCGCGGCGAGCTCCCGCCGGACCTCGGTCCGGTCGCCGCCACCGACGACCTGATCTTCGACGTCGTCGCGGGGGCGGTGGTGCACCGCGCGCTGGTCAGCGCCGAACCGGTGGACGCCCCCTGGGCGGCCCGCCTCTCGGCCCTCCTCCTCGGCGGCCTGGGCGCGGCCGCGACGGCCGGCGGCTGAACGGGCGCCGGCCGAACGGGCGGCAAGCGGGAGTTCCCGCACCGCCGCCCGCCGCCGTCCTCGGAGCGGATCAGAAGCCCGGGGGCTCCGTGTAGACGCCCCACTCGTCGCGGAGGGCGTCGCAGATCTCGCCGAGCGTGGCTTCGGCGCGCACGGCCTCCAGCATCGGGCCGATCATGTTCGAGCCGTCGCGGGCCGCCGCCAGCATCGCGTCGAGCGAGGCGCGGACCTCGGCGTCGTCCCGGCGCTCCTTGCGCTCGCCGAGGATGCGGACCTGTTCCCACTCGACCTCGTGGCTGACCCGCAGGATCTCCAGGTCGCCGGTGACCGAGCCGTGGTGGACGTTGACGCCGACGACCCGCTTCTCGCCCTTCTCCAGGGCCTGCTGGTAGCGGAAGGCGGACTCGGCGATCCGGCCGGTGAACCAGCCGTCCTCGATCCCGCGCAGGATGCCGGAGGTGATCGGGCCGATCGGGTGCCGCCCGTCCGGGTGTGCCCGGCGACCGCGTTCCTTGATCTGCTCGAAGACCTTCTCGGCGTCGGCCTCGATGCGGTCGGTGAGCTGCTCGACGTACCAGGAGCCGCCGAGCGGGTCGGCGACGTGGGCGACGCCGGTCTCCTCCATGAGCACCTGCTGGGTGCGGAGCGCGATCTCGGCGGCCTGCTCGCTGGGGAGCGCGAGGGTCTCGTCGAGGGCGTTGGTGTGGAGGGAGTTGGTGCCGCCGAGCACGGCGGAGAGCGCCTCGACGGCGGTCCGCACCACGTTGTTGTACGGCTGCTGGGCGGTGAGGGAGACACCGGCGGTCTGGGTGTGGAAGCGGAGCCACTGGGCCTTGTCGGTCGTGGCGCCGTACACCTCCTTCATCCACCGCGCCCAGATCCGGCGGGCGGCGCGGAACTTGGCGATCTCCTCGAAGAAGTCGAGGTGCGCGTCGAAGAAGAAGGAGAGGCCGGGCGCGAAGACGTCGACGTCGAGGCCGCGGGAGAGCCCGAGCTCCACGTAGCCGAAGCCGTCGGCCAGGGTGTACGCGAGCTCCTGTGCGGCCGTCGCCCCGGCCTCGCGGATGTGGTAGCCGGAGACGGAGAGCGGCTTGTACGCGGGGATGTTCGCCGCGCAGTGCTCCATCAGGTCGCCGATGAGGCGCAGATGGGGCTCGGGCTCGAAGAGCCACTCCTTCTGCGCGATGTACTCCTTGAAGATGTCGGTCTGGAGCGTGCCGTTGAGCACGGCCGGGTCGACGCCCTGGCGCTCGGCGGCGACCAGGTACATGCAGAAGGCCGGGACGGCGGGCCCGGAGATCGTCATGGACGTCGTGACGTCCCCGAGCGGGATGTCCTTGAAGAGGACCTCCATGTCGGCGGCGGAGTCGACGGCGACGCCGCAGTGGCCGACCTCGCCGAGGGAGCGGGGGTCGTCGGAGTCTCGCCCCATCAGGGTGGGCATGTCGAAGGCGACGGAGAGGCCGCCGCCACCGGCGGCCAGGATCATCTTGTACCGCTCGTTGGTCTGCTCGGCGTTGCCGAAGCCGGCGAACTGGCGGATGGTCCAGGTCCGGCCGCGGTAGCCGGTCGGGTGGAGGCCCCGGGTGAAGGGGTACTCGCCGGGCCAGCCGATGCGCTCGAACCCCTCGTAGGAGTCACCGGGCCGGGGCCCGTAGACGGGCTCGACGGCGTCGCCGGAGAGCGTGGTGAAGTCGGACTCCCGCTTGTGAGCCTTGTCGTAACGGGCCTGCCAGCGACGGCGGCCTTCCTCGATGGCGTCAGCGTCCATGTCTTCAAATTTACTAGGACGTCCTAGTAAGTGTCGACGGGAAACCTCCGCACCTGCGTGCGGAGGTGGGGGTCAGGCCTTGACCGGCTCCGGCTGCGCGCCGCTGACCAGCGGAAGCGTGTCCGCGACGACCTTGCGCTCGACGAAGAACGCGGCGAAGGGGATCGTGCCGGAGAGCAGCACCCAGGCGAGCCGGCCGAGCGGCCACTTCGCCTTGGAGCCCAGGTCGAAGGCGAAGACCAGGTAGAGGATGTAGAGGACGCCGTGGGCCTGGGACACCGCGAAGGTCACGTCCTCGCCCATGTCGAACCCGTACTTGAAGACCATGCAGGTGCACAGCACGAGCAGCATGACGGCGGTCACGTACGCCATGACGCGGTAGCGGGTCAGCACGCTGGATTTCATGGCCACGAGCGTAACGGCACGTTCCGGGCGATCTTCGCGGGGGTCAGCGCTCGTCGAAGTCGTGCGCCGCGACCCGCAGCGGGCGCAGCATCGCGAAGATCTCCCCGCACTCCTCCGCGTCGTACGCGCCGAGGCCGAAGTCCATCTCCATCAGGTCGCGGGTCGCGGACTCCACGACCTCGCGCCCCTTCTCGGTGATCGAGGCCAGTGTGCCGCGGCCGTCGTTGGGGTTGGGCCGCTTGTCGACCAGGCCGGACTTCACCAGCCGGTCCACCGTGTTCGTCACCGAGGTGGGGTGGACCATCAGCCGCTCGCCGATCTTGGACATCGGCAGTTCGCCGGCCTTGGAGAAGGTCAGCAGGACCAGGGCCTCGTACCGCGCGAAGGTCAGCCCGTACGGCTTGACCACCGCGTCGACCTCTGCCAGCAGGATCTGGTGGGCGCGCATGATCGAGGTGATCGCGGCCATCGAGGGGACCGGCCCCCAGCGCTTCTGCCAGAGTTCGTCGGCGCGGGCGATGGGATCGAAGGGGAGACTGAGCGGCTTCGGCACGCATCGACCTTACCGACTGGTCACATGACGGTCAGCCCCGTCTCGCCTTTCGGTCGCCCACAGCTCGACGGCAACCGCGAGGAGGCAGATCGTGCCGAGGACCCCGGTGCCCGCGACGACCGTGTGCACGGGGGCGAACTCCGCCGCGGCCCCGGCCCCGGCCATGCCGAGGCCCTGCACGGTCATCATGCCCGCGGTCATCAGGGTCATCGCCCTCCCCCGCTGTTCCTCGGGGACGGCGGCCACGAAGCGGGCGTCGAGGCCGAGCGTGTACGCACCGGTGGCACCGGCCAGCAGGAGGGCGGCGACCGCGAGGACGACGCCGGGCCGGAAGGCGTAGAGGAGGTAGGGCAGCACGGCCGCGACGGCGAGCGGCAGCACGATCCGGGAGCGGGTCCGGGCGGAGAGGAACGATCCGGCGAGCAGCTCGCCGGTGATGGTGCCGACCGGCAGCGCGCACATGAGCAGCCCCAGGGCTGCGGTGGAGACGCCGATCTCGTCGGCGTAGGGGGCGGCGAGGGCCTCGGGCACGACGACGAAGAAGGGGGGCGCCCAGAACATCAGCATCAGGGCGCGCACCCGACGGTTCCGGAGCACCGCCCAGGTGCCGGTGAGTCCGCTGCCCCCGGCCCCGGCGGCGCGGGCCGGACGGCGGGCGGTGCCGAGGCGCAGGAGGAGTGCCGAGACGAGGAAGGTGGTGGCGGTGACGGCGAGGGCGCCGCGCGGCGGGACGACGGTGAGGAGGATCCCGCCGACGCCGAAGCCGACGAGGATGGCGCTCTGGGAGACGATCCTCAGCAGGGAACGGCCGAGGACGAAGAGGTCGCCCTCGCCGAGGACGTCGGCGAGGGTCGCCATGCGGGTGCCCTGGAAGACGGGCGAGACGACGGCGATCGCGCAGCGCAGGGCGAGCAGCACGGCGACGGGCGTGACGGGAGCGATCATCGCCATGACGCAGCCGGCGCAGACCAGGTCGCAGACGACGAGGAGCCGGCGGGGCGGGAGCCGGTCGGTGAGACCTGCGAGGAGGGTGCCGCCGAGGAGGTAGGGGAGGAAGCCGAGGGCGAAGGTGAGGGAGGAGAGCAGCGGCGAGCGGGTCAGCTCGTAGACCAGCACGGTGAGCGCGAGTTCGCTGACGACGAGCCCGATCAGGGAGGCCAGGTGCGCCGCGAACACGAAGCGGAATTCGCGTACGGCGAAGACGGAGCGGTAGCCGGGACTGCCGGCGGGGTCCGCCGTGGGAACGGGGCCGGCCGACGGGGGCGGGCCGGCGGACGGGGGCGGGCCGGCGGACGGGGCGGCGTCGGCGACCGGCGCCGGGGCGGCTCCGGCGGCGGGTACCGGGGCGGCTCCGGCGGCGGGTGCGGAGGGGTTCGGGGCAGCGGTGTGCACGGGCGCCGGGGCCGGCGCCCGGGTGTCGTTCTCGGGCATGTGCGCAGCGTGCCGGGCGCGGGGGCCGGGCCCTAGACTTTCGGCTGCAGACGAATCTTCCGGGCGGGAGGACCATCCGTGCCGTACCACCTGCACTTCGGCGAGGCCGACCCGCTGCGCATCCGGTTCGCGGTCTCGCCGCTCTGGGAGACGCACTCCGCGGTGCGGGTGCTGGCACGACCGCAGAAGCAGGGGTACCACCTGCCGTGGATGCGGCGGATCGCGGGCGCCGCCCGGGAGCTGGACCTCGGGCCGCTCCAGCTGCTGATGCCGCTGTCCGGCCACAGCCCGGACTTCCTCTATCCCCCGCCGCTGGGTCCCGCCGCCTCCTTCGAGGAGGAGATCGCGGCCGTGCGGGAAACCGATCCTGCGCTCGCCCTCGACGACTTCGAGCGGGCGCTCGCGGACACCCCCGGCGCGGCCTCGACGGCCGAGGGGCGGCGGATGCTGGCGGACCCGGCCGGGGCGCTGCTGCGGCTCGCGGACCTGCTCCGGGCGGCGTGGGAAGCGTTGGTCGCCCCGGACTGGCCGCGGCTGCGCGCGCTGCTGGAGGCGGACGTGGCGTACCACTCGCGGCGGCTCGCGGAGGGCGGTCTCGAACGGCTGCTGGGCGAGTTGCACCCGGCGTTCGCGTGGGACGCGACCACGGCCACGCTCACGGTCGCGTACCGCGGCGAGCACATCCGGCCGTTGGCCGGGCAGGGGTTGGTGCTGATGCCCTCGGTGTTCACCTGGCCCGACGTGGTGAGCGGTTTCGATCCGCCGTGGCAGCCGACCGTGGTGTACCCGGCGCGCGGGATCGGCGGGCTGTGGTCGGAGGCCGGGGACCGCACCCCGGAGGCGCTGTCCCGACTGCTCGGTCCGGTGCGCGCGGACGTGCTGTGCGCGCTCGACGAGCCGATGGGGACGACGGCGCTCGCGCACCGGCTGGGCCGGGCGCCCTCCTCGGTGTCCGCGCACCTGACGGTCTTGCGGGACGCCGGGCTGCTGGCCTCCCGGCGGTACGGCCACCAGGTGCTCTACGAGCGGACCCCGTTGGGCATCGCGGTGTCGCAGCCCGGTGCGCCATGACCCCCGTGTGACGATGGGGCCCGCCCGTCCCGTACCCGAGCCTGGGGGCCGGATGTTCCGCCGTACCGTCGCCACCACCGCCGCCCTGGTCCTCGCCTGCGCACCGTTCCTGGCCGGGTGCGGGACGGACGGTCCGGCAGGAGGGCCCGCGGGGCCGTCCGCCACGCGCGGCCAGGCGGCGGCCCCCGCCTCGGGTTCGTCGTTCTGGGTGGATCCGGAGAGCGACGCGGCCCGGCAGGTGCGGGAGTACGAGGCGCAGGGCAGGTCGGAGGACGCCCGGGTGCTGAGGCGGATCTCGGAGCGGCCGGTCGCGGACTGGCCGGCCGGCGACGATCCCGTGCCGGAGATCGCCCGGGCGGTCCGGGGCGCGGCGTCCGGGAACCGCACCGCCGTGTTCGTCGCCTACAACATCCCGCACCGGGACTGCGGCATGTATTCGGCGGGCGGCGCGCACGACGGGCAGGAGTACCGCAACTGGATCGACTCCTTCGCCGCCGCGATCGGGGACGCCGCCGCGATCGTCGTCCTGGAGCCCGACGCGGTGCCGCACGTCGTGGACGGTTGCACCCCGGCGGAGTACCACGACGAGCGGTACCGGCTGCTGGCGGACGCGGTCGAACGGCTGAAGCGGCAGCCGCGCACCCGGGTCTATCTGGACGCGGGCAATCCGGCATGGATCGACGACCCGGGGAAGTTGGTGGAGCCGCTGCGGCGGGCGGGCGTCGCCCGGGCGGACGGCTTCTCGCTGAACGTCTCCAACTTCCAGACGAACGAGGCGGTGCGGGGCTTCGGCGCCACGCTCTCCGCCCTGCTCGGGGGCGCCCACTTCGCGGTGGACACCAGCCGGAACGGCGACGGCCCCCTCCCGGGCGACCGGGAGGAGGCCTGGTGCAATCCGCCGGGCCGGGCGCTCGGCGTGCCGCCGACGGACCGGACCGGGGACGCGCTCGTGGACGCCTATCTGTGGATCAAGCGGCCGGGCGACTCGGACGGGCAGTGCCGGGGCGGCCCGGCGGCCGGCACCTGGTGGCCGGAGTACGCCCTGGGCCTGGCGCGCAGGGCGAAGTCCTAGGCCCGGCCCGGGGCCCCGGTCACCCCACCCGGATCCACTGGGCCTCGGACGGGACGCCGTCCCCGTCGACGACGAAGAGCATGTACCAGCCGGGCGGCACGAGCGTCCGGTCGTCCGGTACGTCGATGGTGAGGGTGACCCCGTCGGAGCCCTTCGTCAGGCCGAGGGCGATCGAGCGCTGCTCGACGTCGGTCGTGTGGGTGACGGCGCTGGGCCGCATCAGCCGGGCCTTCACGATCCGTCCGGCGTCCTCGGTCGTGAAGGTGGCGCGGCCGTTCCGGTCGAGTTCCCGGGAGCCCCCGCCGAGAACGGGGCGGGCGGTGCCGGCCCGGTGGAGGTAGGGCGGGGTGAACACCTCGATGCGCTGCTCGAAGGTGCCGAGCTTGGTGTTGTCCTCGTCGTCGTAGAGCGGGTCGGAGCCGAAGGTGGCGACCCGGCCGTCGGGCAGCAGCAGGGCCTCGGAGTGGTAGTTGCGGCCGACGGTCGGTTCCGCGGCCTCGGTGAAGGCGTTGCTCCCGGGGTCGTAGAACTGGGCCTTGAGGATGTCGCTGCCGCTGCGTCCCCGGTAGTCCCGGGAGCCGCCGCTGGTGAAGACGGTGTCGTCGGGCATCAGGACGCTGCTGAGGTAGCGGGTGCCCTGCGGGAGCGCCGGCCCGTCGGTGAAGACGGGGCTGTCCGCGGAGAGGTCGACGATGGAGGTGCGGGCGGTGGACCTCTCGGATTCGCCCACGCCGCCGCCGCCGAGGACCATGACCTTCTGGTTCTGGGCGGGGGGCAGCAGCAGGGAGGCGGAGGTCTCCAGTTGGTCGGGGTCGGTGAGTCCGCCGAGCTTGGTGAAGGTGTTCGCCTCCAGGTCCCACAGGCCCGGTTCACGGCCCTTGTCGGCGGGTCCGTAGCCGGCGTTGGAGCCGGTGTAGAGCAGCTTGCCGCCCTGGGTGAGGAAGAGGGCGGGGTAGGTGGGGAAGTAGTGGAAGGGGCCCTTGGTCCACTTCTTGCTCTCGGGGTCGTAGATCTCGTTGTCGCCGGGCACGACGTCGCCGACGTCATTGAGGCCGGAGACGGCGAGGACCCTGCCGTCCTGCAGGCCGACGAGGGTCGGGTACCACCGGGCGTCCTTCATCGGAGCCACCGGAACGTACTTCTCCGCCTTGGGGTCGAACTCGTAGGCGGCCTTGATGCCCTGGAAGTCCTGCTTCTCGGTGGTGATCTTCTGGGCGAGGCCGTAGACGTTGTCGGCGTCCTCGCCCGTGAGGCCGACCACCTCGTACTGCGCGGCCTCGGTGGTGAGGGCCTGCGGCCCCTCTTCCCTCGCCTCGACGAAGACCCGCGACTCGGCGGCCGTGACCTTGGTCTTCCAGGGCTTCATCTGGCCGCTCGCGAAGTACGAGATCTCGAACTCGCGCTTGGCCCTGGGAACGGTGACCTCGGAGGTGGAGACGTATTCGATCCCGGAGGGGGAACGGAAGACGGTGCCCTTCTTCAGCGTCACCTCCTTGTCCGGGCTCTCGTTCTTGACCCGCATGCCGCCGCCCGCCTTCTTGACCTCGCCGTCGAGGACCTCGTAGCGGGCGGTGCCCCCGGCGACGAGCAGACGACCGTCGGGGAGCTGGGTGTGGCCGGAGCAGAAGAAGTCGACGGGGGTGGGGACCTTCTTGAAGGCGTTCCGGGCCGGGTCCCAGAGGATGGTCTCGAAGGTGCCCGCGTCGAAGTTCTTCTGGTCGTTGCCGGAGCCGGCGATCAGCAGCACCTTGCCGGTGTGCAGCAGGGCGGCGTGGATGGCGTTGATGCGGTACTCCGCGGGCACCGGCACCTCGGCCCAGGAGCCGTACCGCCGCAGGTAGTCGGGTCGGGCGATCTTGTAGGCGTGGTACTTCTCCTCCGCGAAGGAGACGGCGGCGGGGGCGTTGAGCGCCGCCAGGACCAGGACCGCCCCGCTGCCGAGCAGGGTCTTCTTGAACTGCTTCGACGGGCGGTAGGCCACGGCTCAGTTCCCTCCGGTCGTCGTGCGGGCGGACGGGGTGGTCACCGACGGGGCGGGGGCCGGCCCGGCCCCGACGGCTCCGCGGGCGCGGGTGCGTTCCCTGGCGCGGTCGCGCACGGCACGGAGGCGCCGGTTGCGCACTGTCGCGTAGGCGTGGAGGGCGATCGGGGCGAGGGTGACGAGCAGGGCCAGGGCGGCCCAGGTGCGCATCGCCGCGTGGGTGTGGCCGTAACGGGCGGAGGCGAGGAGCGCGGCGACGAGGACCGCCGCCCAGAAGAGATGGATCCGGAAGGTGGCGATCCGGTCGGGGCTGGCCTCGCCTCCCTTGGGGGTGACGACGAAGCGCCCGCGGGTGCGCAGGAGCGCCGAGCCGAGGGACGCGAGGTAGACGGGGGCGGAGAGCGCGGACATCCCCATGCCGGCGAGGCCGCCGGAGCCCTCGGGTTCGTGGGGCGAGACGTTGTGCCGCCGGTTCCAGAGGTAGAGGCCGATCTGGAGGGCCACCGCATCGCTGTAGACCATCAGCCACACCTGGGTCGACACCTGGGTTCCGGAGGCGCCGAGCCAGAGGTAGAGGACGCAGCTGAGTACGCCGAGGAGCCAGTTGACCGCCGTCATCGGGTAGTAGACGAGCATCAGCGCGTAGTGGAGGAGGCGCCCCGGCGGCATGCTGAAGGGCGCCTTCCAGTACTGCTTGAGGATCGTCTCGTACGTCCCCCGGGACCAACGGAGCTGCTGGGTGAAGAAGTCCGTCCAGGAGGCGGGGCCCTCGCCGACGGCGAGCACGTCGGGGGTGTAGACGGAGCGCCAGGTGCGGCCGGTGCGCGGGTTCCGGCGGCGGTGGAGTTCGAAGCCGGTGGCCATGTCCTCGGTGACGGAGTCGTACAGGCCGCCGACCTGTTGGAGGGCGGCGATCCGGACGACGTTGTTGGTGCCGACGAACATGGGGGCGCGGTACCGGTTGCCGGCCCGCTGGATGAGGGCGTGGAAGAGGAACTGCTGCGATTCGGCGGCCTTGGTGACGAGGTTGGTGTAGTTGCCGTACACCTGGGGGCCGACGACGAAGGCGACGTCGGGGTCGCGGAGGTAGCCGAGCATCCGCTCCAGGAAGTTGGGGAGCGGGACGTGATCGGTGTCGACGGAGGCGAAGAAGTCGTAGTCGTCACCGTGCCGGGCGAGCCAGGCGTTGTAGTTGCCGTGCTTGGTCCGCGCCCGGTGCGGACCCTTCCGGCGGTTCCACTCGGGGACGCCGGCGCGGGTGAAGTGGCGGACGCCGAGCTCGGCGCAGAGCACCCTGGCCTCCTCGGCGTCCCCCTCGTCGAGGAGCCAGACGTCGAGCGGGCCGTCGTGCCGCACCCGGACGGCGCCTTCGAGGGTGCCGCGGACCATCGCGAGCGGTTCCTTGCCGGGGACGTACGTGGTGAGGAAGGCGACGCGGGTGCCCGGCTCGGCGTGCACGGGTATCGGGTCGCGGGCGACCAGGGTGGCGTGGGCGATCGAGGTGACGTTCAGCAGCATGAAGAAGCAGATGAGCCCGATCGACACGAGCATCACGGTGTCGTAGGGCACGCGCCAGCGGTCGTCGCCCTCGCGGACGGTCCAGTGGGAGGGCCAGACCAGATAGGCCAGGAGCAGCGCCGAGAGGGCCGGCGCGAGGGTCATCAGCAGGACGGCCCGGATGCGGTGCGGTTCCTTCGAGAGCAGGCTGCGGTAGCGGACCCGGTGCCGCACCGGGTCCGGTTCGGTGAGGGGGCCGGCGAGTCGGCTGTAGCGGTCGTAGTCGTAGCCTCCCTGCCGCACGGCGCCTCCCGTTGTCGTCGAACAAGTCGATAAGCCAACGAAAGGGGCAAAGTTTCGGCGTGTCGACCGGAGTAGTCCGAGCGAGCGGTTTTACGGGCGGCGAACACGGCCCCGCGACCCTCGACGCCCCCGGGCCGCAGGGGGTCGGGGCCTCGCGACGGCCGCGGGAACCGAAGGGGCGCGGGCGGGGGTTCGGCGCGGAGCGGGACGGCGTCAGCCGCCGAGGTGGCGCTCCACCGTTTCGACCTTCGACGTCAGACCGTCCGTCACACCGGGGCGGACATCGGCCTTGAGGACCAGGGAGACCCGCGGCGCACGGGCCTCGACGGCGGCGACGGCACGCTTCACGACGTCCATCACCTCGTCCCACTCGCCCTCGATCGAGGTGAACATCGCATCGGTGCGGTTCGGCAGGCCGGACTCACGGACGACCCGGACCGCGTCGGCGACGTACGCGCCGACCTCCTCCCCCACTCCGAGGGGAGTCACGGAGAACGCGACGATCACGCCTTCACCGCGCTCTCGGCACGCACGCGGGAGGCGGCGACCGCGTCCTCGGCCTCGCGCTTCAGCCGCCGCTCGGCGTAGAACCCGCCCAGGGGCAGCACCGAGAGGACGAAGTAGAGGGCGGCGGTGCCGAAGCTCCACTTGGTGCGGTTCCAGGCGTCCAGCCAGAAGAGGACGTAGAGGACGAACAGCAGTCCGTGGACGGCCCCCATGACCGGCACCGCGTTGAAGTCCGTCGTCCGCTTGAGCACCGAGCAGACCAGCAGGAGCAGGAACGAGACGGCCTCCGGGGCCGAGACGAGGCGGAGGCGGTGGAGGGAGGAAGCGGTCTTGAGGTCCACGGAGGGGGTCACCTTCGTTCGATCTTGTGAACGGATGCACAAGGGCCCGTCCATTGTGCACGGCAACTTTGCTGTTCCTTTGGCCGGGGGCCCAGTACCTTCCTCGGGTGGCAACGTTCCGACTCCAGGGCAGCAAAGTGCTCGCCGTCTCCGTGACCGGCGACGCCGTCAAGGCGAAGAACGGCTCGATGGTCGCCTACGACGGCCAGATGGCGTTCAAGAAGATGAGCGGCGGGGGCGAAGGCCTGCGCGGCATGGTGACCCGCCGGCTGACGGGCGAGCAGATGGAGGTGATGGAGGTCCGCGGCCAGGGAACCTGCTGGTTCGCCGACCGGGCCTCCGAGATCAACCTCGTGACGCTGCACGGCGACAAGCTGTGGGTGGAGGCGAGCAACCTGCTGTGCACGGACGCGGGCCTGCGCACCGGCACCACCTTCACGGGCCTGCGCGGCGGCGCCACCGGCAACGGCCTCTTCACCACCACCGTCGAGGGCACCGGCCAGGCCGCCATCACGTCGGACGGTCCGGCGGTGGTGCTGCGGGTGACCCCGCAGTACCCGCTCCAGGTCGACCCGGGGGCGTACATCGCCCACCAGGGCAACCTCCAACAGCACTTCCAGTCCGGTGTGACCTTCCGCACCTTCATGGGCGAGGGCGGCGGCGAAGCCTTCCAGATCCGCTTCGAGGGCGACGGACTCGTCTACGTCCAGCCGAGCGAGCGGAACACGATCGGGGGCGACCTCTGATGCCCTTCCGCGAGATCAACTCCAAGATGGTCGAGGCGACCGTCATCCCCGGGCAGCGGATGTTCAGCCAGCGCGGCGCGATGCTCGCGTACCGCGGCGACGTCAGTTTCACGCCGAACATCACGGGCGGTCAGGGCGGCCTGATGTCGATGATCGGCCGCCGGGTGGCCGGCGAGGCGACCCCGCTGATGACCGTCGAGGGCAACGGCACGGTGATGTTCGGGCACGGCGGGCACCACATCCAGGTGATCGCGCTGACGGGCGACACCCTGTACGTGGAGGCCGACCGGCTGCTCGCCTTCGACGGGACCCTGGAGCAGGGCACGATGTTCATGGGCTCGCAGGGCGGGGTCATGGGCATGGTGCGGGGCCAGGTGACGGGCCAGGGCCTGTTCACGACGACCCTGCGGGGACACGGTTCCGTGGCCGTGATGGCGCACGGCGGGGTCATCGAACTGCCGATCTCCCCGGGCCGCCCGGTCCACGTCGACCCGCAGGCGTACGTGGCGCACCACGGCGACGTGCGGAACAAGCTGTCCACGGCGCTCGGCTGGCGCGACATGGTGGGGCGCGGCTCGGGCGAGGCCTTCCAACTGGAGCTGAGCGGCAGCGGCGCGGTGTACGTCCAGGCCTCGGAGGAGAAGCTGTGAGCACCCCGGTGATCCACGACCCGACGACCCTTCCGTCGGACGACAACGTGAACTCCTACACCTTCTGCGTGGAGCTCAAGGGCTCCCAGTGGTTCCTGCAGAAGGGGAAGATGATCGCCTACTACGGGCGGATCGAGTTCAATGGCATCGGGCACGGGCGGCTCGACCGGCTGGTCCGGACGTCCTTCCACTCGCCGTTGCACGCGAGCGACTGGGTAGTGGCGGAGGGCAGCGGAAAGATGCTGCTCGCGGACCGGGCGTTCGACGTGAACTCGTACGACCTGGACGAGGGCAACCTGACGATCCGTTCGGGGAACCTGCTGGCGTACCAGCCCTCACTGGCACTGAAGCAGTCGATCGTGCCGGGCTTCGTGACGCTGATCGGCACGGGCAAGTTCGTGGCCGCGTCGAACGGTGCGGTGGTCTTCATGGAGCCGCCGCTGCGGGTGGACCCGCAGGCGCTGGTCGGCTGGGCGGACTGCCCCTCGCCCTGCCACCACTACGACCACGGCTACATGACGGGCGTCATGGGCGGCCTGCGCTCGCTGACGGGACTGGGCGGCACCTCGGGCGAGGAGCACCAGTTCGAGTTCGTCGGGGCGGGCACGGTGCTCCTCCAGTCGACGGAGCTACTGATGGCGGAGCGGGCGATCGGGACGCCACCGGCCCAGGAGGGGGTCCCCGGCGGGCACGGGGCACCAGGTTCCGGCCAGGGTCCGCTGGGTTCGGTGCCGCGCCTTCCCGGCCAGCTCGGCGACCTCCAGCGTCGCTTCGGTCTGTGAGCGGTACCCTGCGGAGTGTGACGCCTTCGAACGCGCGCTCCCACGTTTCGTAAAATATTCAACTTCTTAGGTAGAATCCACTCATGGAGACCGAGACCGCCACCCCCTGGCTCACCGACGGGGAGCAGTGCGCCTGGCGCACGTTCCTGGACGTCCAGAGAATGCTGACGTACCAGCTGGAGCGGGACCTCCAGCCCTTCGGCCTGACGATGAACGACTACGAAATCCTGGTGAACCTCTCGGAGTCGGCGGAGCGACGGCTGCGCATGAGCGACCTCGCCGCGGCCACCCTCCAGTCGAAGAGCCGGCTCTCCCACCAGATCACCCGCATGGAGAACGCCGGCCTGGTGCGTCGCGAGAACTGCGAGTCCGACCGTCGCGGCCTCTACGCCGTGCTCACCGACCTCGGCATGGACACCATGCGGAAGGTCGCCCCGCACCACGTCGAATCCGTGCGCAAGCACTTCATCGACCAGCTCAGCGGCGAGGCGCTCGGCGACCTCCACGAGTCGCTGAAGCCGATCGCGGACCAGCTCCGCGGCCGGCGCGGCAAGCCGTGACCTGACAGAGAACGGGGAAGGGCTCCTCCGGTTTTCCGGAGGAGCCCTTCCCCGCGTCCCGGGACTCAGCCGCCCGTCAGGCTCATGACCAGTTCGTCGGAGGCCGCGTACGGATCGAGGTCACCCGCCACGATCCGCTCGGCGAGGGCGTCGAGGCGCCGGTCGCCGTGCAGGTCGCCGATCCGCTCGCGCAGGGCCGTGACCGCGATGGTCTCGACCTCGCGGGCGGCCCGGGCCCGGCGGCGCTCCGCGAGGACCCCGTGCTCCTCCATCCAGGCACGGTGCTTCTCCAAGGCCTCCACGACCTCGTCGACGCCCTCGCCGCGCGCCGCGACCGTCTTGACGATCGGCGGTCGCCAGTCGCCCGGCGCCCGCGCCTCGCCGAGGCCCAGCATGTGGTTGAGCTCGCGGGCGGTGGCGTCCGCGCCGTCCCGGTCGGCCTTGTTCACCACGTAGACGTCGCCGATCTCCAGGATGCCCGCCTTGGCGGCCTGGATCCCGTCGCCCATGCCCGGAGCCAGCAGCACCACGGAGGTGTCGGCCTGGGAGGCGATCTCGACCTCCGACTGTCCGACGCCGACCGTCTCCACCAGGATGACCTCGCAGCCGGCCGCGTCCAGGACCCGGATGGCCTGCGGGGCCGACCAGGCGAGGCCGCCCAGGTGGCCCCGGGTCGCCATGGAGCGGATGTAGACGCCCGGGTCGGAGGCGTGCTCCGACATCCGGACCCGGTCGCCCAGCAGGGCTCCCCCGCTGAACGGCGAGGACGGGTCGACGGCCAGCACGCCGACGCGCTTGCCCGCCCTGCGGTACGCGGAGACCAGGGCGGACGTCGACGTGGACTTCCCCACGCCCGGCGAGCCGGTCAGGCCCACCACGTACGCGCCGCCGGTGAGCGGCGCGAGCGCCGCCATCACCTCGCGCAGTTGTGGGGACGCCCCCTCCACGAGGGAGATGAGCCGGGCCACCGCACGCGGCCGGCCCTCCCGTGCCAAGGCGACCAGTTCGAGGACGTCCACCATCTGCGCTGCTCCTCGGGTAGCTGCGTGCTTACTTGCCGGAAACGCCGGGCACGCGAACGATCAGCGCGTCGCCCTGGCCGCCGCCGCCGCAGAGGGCCGCCGCGCCGACGCCGCCGCCGCGCCGCTTGAGCTCCAGGGCGAGGTGGAGCACGAGGCGGGCGCCGGACATGCCGATCGGGTGGCCGAGGGCGATCGCACCGCCGTTGACGTTCACCTTCTCGGGGGTAACGCCGAGGTCCTTCATTGACTGGACGGCGACCGCGGCGAAGGCCTCGTTGATCTCGATCAGGTCGAGGTCGCCGACGGCCAGGCCCTCCTTCTTCAGGGCGTGCAGGATCGCGTTGGACGGCTGCGACTGGAGCGAGTTGTCCGGGCCCGCGACATTGCCGTGGGCACCGATCTCGGCGATCCACTCCAGGCCCAGCTCCTCGGCCTTGGCCTTGCTCATCACGACGACGGCGGCGGCGCCGTCGGAGATCTGCGAGGAGGTTCCGGCGGTGATGGTGCCGTCCTTGGCGAAGGCCGGGCGGAGCTTGCCGAGGGACTCGGCGGTGGTCTCCGCGCGGATGCCCTCGTCCTTGGAGAAGACGACCGGCTCGCCCTTGCGCTGCGGGATCTCGACCGGGGTGATCTCGGCCTCGAAGATGCCGTTCTTCTGGGCGGCGGCGGCGCGCTGGTGCGAGAGGGCGGCGATCTCGTCCTGCTCGGGGCGCTTGATGCCGAGGCGGGTGTTGTGCTTCTCGGTGGACTCGCCCATGGCGATGCCCTCGAAGGAGTCGGTGAGACCGTCGTACGCCATGGCGTCGAGCATCTCGACGGCGCCGTACTTGAAGCCCTCGCGGGACTTCGACAGCAGGTGCGGGGCGTTGGTCATCGACTCCTGGCCGCCGGCGACGACCACGTCGAACTCGCCCGCGCGGATGAGCTGGTCGGCAAGGGCGATGGCGTCGAGGCCGGAGAGGCACACCTTGTTGATGGTGAGCGCCGGAACGCTCATCGGGATGCCGGCCTTGACGGCGGCCTGGCGGGCGGGGATCTGCCCGGCACCCGCCTGGAGCACCTGCCCCATGATCACGTACTGCACCTGGTCGCCGCCGATGCCGGCCCGGTCGAGGGCCGCCTTGATGGCGAAGCCGCCGAGGTCGGCGCCCGAGAAGGACTTGAGCGAGCCGAGCAGGCGCCCCATGGGCGTGCGGGCGCCAGCGACGATCACTGAGGTGGTACCGGTCGTTCCAGACATGAGGCACAGCCCCTTGGGATGAGGAGTGAACGAGGGTTTACTGCCAATGTACTGAGCGGTGCCGCACCGGGTCACCGGCCCGATGGTGTGATCGCGCGCACGTTGCGTAACCACCCTCCCGGCGCTGCACTGGAAGCATGCTGACGCGAATCGACCACATCGGAATCGCCTGTTTCGACCTCGACAAGACGGTCGAGTTCTACCGCGCGACCTACGGCTTCGAGGTCTTCCACACCGAGGTCAACGAGGAGCAGGGCGTCCGCGAGGCCATGCTCAAGATCAACGAGACCTCGGACGGCGGGGCCTCCTACCTCCAGCTCCTGGAGCCGACCCGGGAGGACTCCGCGGTGGGCAAGTGGCTCGCCAAGAACGGCGAGGGCGTCCACCACATCGCCTTCGGCACCGCCGACGTCGACGGGGACGCCGAGGCCATCCGCTCCAAGGGCGTCCGGGTCCTCTACGACGAGCCGCGGATCGGCTCCATGGGCTCCCGGATCACCTTCCTCCACCCCAAGGACTGCCACGGCGTCCTCACGGAACTGGTCACCTCGGCGGAGCCCTCCGCTGACCACTCCTCAGCGGAGCACTGACCTCAGGATTCCTGGCCCGGTAGAGTGGGCGACTCCGGGCCGGGGCCGGTCGGGACCACCCGCGCGGCATCGAAGTCGGAATGTCGGGGTCACCCGATCTGTCACCATTTCCCGGGGGGGCCGTCCTCAGCCGTGAGGGCGTGCTCGTTGGAGTGTTGCGACCAGGGTTGGGGTCTCCCCTGCTCGAAGAGCTCGGGGAAGGATGGGACCGCGCAGTGCGGGGCTACGAACGCCAGGAGAGCCACCGAGCTGAAGACGACCATCTCGCCAGGTTCGAAGCCGAGATGGACCGGCTGAAGACGGAGCGCGAGAAGGCCGTCCAGCATGCCGAGGACCTCGGCTACCAGGTCGAGGTGCTGCGCGCCAAGCTCCACGAGGCGCGCCGCACCATCGCGTCCCGGCCCGCGTACGACAGCGCCGACATCGGCTACCAGGCCGAGCAGCTGCTGCGGAACGCACAGGCGCAGGCCGAGCAGCTCCGCCAGGACGCCGAGCGGGAACTGCGCGAGGCCCGCGCCCAGACCCAGCGCATCCTCCAGGAGCACGCCGAGCACCAGGCGCGGCTCCAGGCCGAACTGCACAACGAAGCCGTCCAGCGCCGCCAGCAGCTCGACCAGGAACTCAACGAGCGCCGCCAGACCGTCGAGGCGCACGTCAACGAGAACGTCGCCTGGGCCGAGCAGCTCCGCGCCCGTACGGAGGCCCAGGCCCGCCGTCTGATGGAGGAGTCCCGCGCGGAGGCCGAGCAGGCGCTCGCCACCGCCCGCGCCGAGGCGAACCGGCTCGCCGAGGAGACCAGCCGCCGGGTGGGCAGCGAGGCGGAGGCCGCCCGCGCCGAGGCCGAGGCGATCCTGCTGCGGGCCCGCAAGGACGCCGAGCGGCTCCTGAGCACCGCCTCCAGCCAGGCCCAGGAGGCCACCAGCCACGCCGAGCGGCTCCGCACCACCACCACCGCCGAGACCGACCAGGCCCGCCGGCAGGCCACCGAGCTCTCCCGCGCCGCCGAACAGCGCATGCAGGAGGCCGAGGAGAAGCTCCGGCTCGCCCGCACCGAGGCCGAGAAGTCCCTCGCCGAGGCCAAGGAAGCCGCCGCCAAGCAGCTCGCCTCCGCCGAGTCGGTCAACGAGCAGCGCACCCGCACCGCCAAGGTGGAGATCGCCCGCCTCGTCGGCGAGGCCACCAAGGACGCCGAAGCCCTCAAGGCAGAGGCCGAGGAGAAGCTCCGCGAGGCGAACGCCGCGGCGGAGAAGCTCGTCACGGAAGCCACCGAGAAGGCCCGCGCCGCCGCCGCCGAGGACTCGGCCGCCGCACTCGCCAAGGCCGCCCGCAGCGCCGAGGAGATCCTCAGCAAGGCGTCCGAGGAGGCCCGCGAAACCACCCGCAAGGCAGCCGAGGAGGCCGAGCGGGTCCGCCGCGAGGCCGAGACCGAGGCCGACCGGCTGCGCGCCGAGGCCGGCGAGCAGGCCGACGAACTACTCGGCTCGGCCAAGGACGACACCAAGGAGTACCGCGCCAAGACCGTCGAGCTCCAGGAGGAGGCGCGTCGACTGCGCGGCGAGGCGGAGCAGCTGCGCGCCGAAGCCGTCGACGAGGGCGAGCGGATCCGCGGCGAAGCCCGGCGCGAAGCCCTCCAGCAGATCGAGGAGGCGGCGAAGACCGCCGAGGAGCTCCTCACCAAGTCCCGCACGGACGCCGACGAGCTCCGCGCCAAGGCCGGCGCGGAGGGCGAACGGGTCAAGTCGGAGGCGATGGAGCGCGCCCAGACGCTCCGCACCCAGGCCGAGGAGACCCTGGAGCGCACCCGCGCCGAGGCCGAGCGGCTGCGTGCCGAGGCCGATGACCAGGCCGAGGCGGTGCGGGCCGAGGCGGAGCGGGCCGCCGCCGGGGTGCGTGCGGACGCCGAGCGGGCCGCCGAGGCGCGCCGCTCGGAAGCCGCCCAGGAGCTGGCCCGGCTGCAGGCCGATGCCGATGCGAAGGTGGCGTCCGCCGGGGAGGAGCTCGCCGACGCCCGGGCCGAGGCGGAGCTGATCCGCCGCGAGGCCGCCGAGGAGACGGAACGCCTGCGGACCGAGGCCGCCGGACGGATCCGCTCCCTGCGGGAGCAGGCCGAGGAGGAGGCCGAACGGCTGCGTGCCGAGGCCGCGACGGACGCGTCCACCACGCGCACCGAGGCGGAGGGCGCCGCGGTGCGGCTCCGCACGGAGGCGTCCGAGGAGGCGGAGCGCCTGCGGTCGGAGGCCCAGGAGACCGCCGACCGGCTGCGGGCCGAAGCCGCCGCCGCCGCCGAGCGGGTGGCCGCCGAGGCCGCCGAGGCGCTGGCCGCCGCCCAGGAGGAGGCGACGCGGCGACGCCGGGAGGCGGAGGAGACCCTGGAGTCGGCCCGCTCCCAGGCCGGCCGGGAGCGCGAGCACGCCCGCGAACAGTCCGAGGAGCTGCTCGCCGCCGCCCGCAAGCGCGTCGAGGAGGCGCAGGCCGAGGCGCAGCGCCTGGTCGAGGAGGCGGAAGCCCGGGCGACCGGGATGGTCGCCGCGGCCGAGCAGGCCGCGCAGGAGGTGCGGGACGCGGTGGCGGGCCTGCGCGAGCAGGCCGAGGAGGAGGTTTCCGGGCTGCGTTCGGCCGCCGAGCACGCGGCCGAGCGGACGCGGACCGAGGCGCAGGAGGAGGCGGACCGGGTCCGCGCCGATGCGTACGAGGAGCGCGAGCGGGCGTCCCAGGACGCCGTCCGCACGCGGGAGCGCGCCCAGGAGGAGTCGGAGGCCGCGAAGGCGCTGGCCGAGCGGACGGTCAGGGAGGCCCTGACCGAGGCGGAGAAGCTGCGGACGGACACCGCCGAGTACGCGCAGCGGGTGCGGACCGAGGCGACCGATGCGCTCGCCTCGGCCGAGCAGGACGCGGCCCGCAGCCGCGCGGACGCCCGGGAGGACGCGAACCGGATCCGTTCGGAGGCCGCCGAGCGCGCCGAGGCGACGGTCGGCGAGGCCCGTGCGGAGGCCGAGCGGATCGCCGCGGAGGCCGCCGAGCTCCTGGGCGACGCCGAGCAGGAGTCCCAGCGGCTGCGCACCGAAGCCGAACAGGTCAAGGCCGACGGCGAAGCACAGGCGGAAGCCCTCCGGGCCGAAGCCCGGACCGAGGGCGAGCAGCTCCTCGACGAGGCCCGCAAGGCCGCCGACAAGCGCCGCACCGACGCCGCCGAACAGGCCGACACCCTCATCGGCGAAGCCACCACCGAAGCCGAACGCATCACCACCGAAGCCACCGAGCTCCTGCACGACGCCGAGCAGGAGTCCCAGCGGCTGCGCACCGAAGCCGAACAGGTCAAGGCCGACGGCGAAGCACATGCGCAGGCCCTGCGGAACGCCGCGCTCGCGGACTCCGACCAGATCCTGGACGAGGCCCGCAAGGCCGCCGACAAGCGCCGCACCGACGCCGCCGAACAGGCCGACACCCTCATCGGCGAAGCCACCACCGAAGCCGAACGGATCGTGAACGAGGCCGCCGAGCTGGCCGACTCGGTCGGCGCGGACGCCCGTGCCGAAGCGGGCCGGACGGTCGACGCCGCCGCGGAGGAGGCGGAACGGCTGCGCTCCGAGGGGGCCGAGGCGATCGCCGAGGCCCTGCGGGACGCGGAGCGGATCCGTACCGAGTCGGAGCGGGTGAAGGCGGAGGCCGCCGCGGCGGCCGAGCAGATGCGCACGGAGGCCCGCGAGGAGGCGGACCGGACGCTGGACGAGGCCCGGGAGGCCGGGGCCCGGAAGCGCTCCGACGCGGCCGAACAGGCCGACACCCTGATCGCCAAGGCCCGGGAGGAGGCGCTGCGCGCCACCACGGAGGCCGAGTCGCAGGCGGACACCATGGTCGGCGCGGCCCGCAAGGAGGCCGAGCGGATCGTGGCCGAGGCGACCGTGGAGGGCAACTCGCTGGTGGAGAAGGCCCGTACGGACGCGGACGAACTGCTGGTCGGCGCGCGCAGCGACGCGACGGCCATAAGGGAGCGCGCCGAAGAGCTGCGGGGCCGGATCGAGGGGGAGATCGAGGAGCTGCACGAGCGGGCGCGACGCGAGACGGCCGAGCAGATGAAGACGGCCGGCGAGCGGGTCGACAAGCTGGTGAAGGCGGCCGAGGAGCAGCGCGCCGAAGCGCAGGAGAAGGCGAAGGAGCTGGTCTCCGACGCGACTTCGGAGGCGAGCAAGGTCCGCATCGCCGCGGTCCGCAAGGCGGACGGGCTCCTCAAGGAGGCCTCGCAGAAGAAGGCCTCGCTGATCGCGGAGGCCGAGGCCATCAAGGCGGAGGCCGAGCGGATCCGGGCGGAGGCCGCGGCCGAGGCGGAGAAGACGGTCGCGGAGGGGCAGCTCAAGCTGGAGGCGCTGACGCGACGGCGCAAGGACATCAATGCCGAGATCTCCCGTGTCCAGGACGTGCTCGAAGCGTTGGAATCTTTCGAGGCTCCTTCCGGGGGGAGCAAATCGTCCGGGCCGATCGGTGCCAAGGCGGGCGCGTCCGCGGGTTCCACTCGTTCGAGTGGCAAGTCCCAGGACGGCTAGCCACTCAAAAGGTTGGACATTCTCCAGATCAAACGGGCATACGCTCGATGACACGCCGCTTCGGCCCCTAGGATTCCTTCTAACACCTCACCGGTCTCATTCGACAGGAACCCCATGAGCGACACTTCCTCCCCCTTCGGCTTCGAGCTCGTGCGGCGCGGTTACGACCGCGGTCAGGTGGACGACCGCATTACCAAGCTCGTGGCCGACCGTGACAGCGCCCTGTCCCGCATCACCTCGCTGGAGAAGCGGATCGAGGAGCTCCACCTCGAAACGCAGAACGCCCAGGCGCAGGTGACCGACGCCGAGCCGTCGTACGCAGGTCTCGGCGCCCGGGTCGAGAAGATCCTCCGGCTCGCCGAGGAGGAGGCGAAGGACCTGCGCGAGGAGGCCCGTCGCGCCGCCGAGCAGCACCGCGAGCTGGCCGAGTCGGCCGCCCAGCAGGTGCGCAACGACGCGGAGTCCTTCGCGGCCGACCGCAAGGCCAAGGCCGAGGACGAGGGCGTCCGGATCGTCGAGAAGGCTCAGGGCGAGGCCAACACGCTGCGCGCCGAGGCGCAGAAGGACGCGCAGTCGAAGCGTGAGGAGGCGGACGCCCTCTTCGAGGAGACCCGCGCCAAGGCCGCCCAGGCCGCCGCGGACTTCGAGACGAACCTGGCGAAGCGCCGCGAGCAGTCGGAGCGCGACCTGGCCTCGCGGCAGGCGAAGGCCGAGAAGCGCCTCGCCGAGATCGAGCACCGCGCCGAGCAGCTCCGGCTGGAGGCCGAGAAGCTGCGCACGGACGCGGAGCGCCGGGCCCGTCAGACGGTGGAGACCGCGCAGCGCCAGGCCGAGGACATCGTGGCCGACGCGAACGCCAAGGCCGACCGCATCCGTTCGGAATCGGAGCGCGAGCTGGCGGCGCTGACGAACCGCCGCGACTCGATCAACGCGCAGCTGACCAACGTCCGCGAGATGCTGGCGACGCTGACCGGTGCCGCGGTGGCGGCGGCCGGCTCGCCGATCGACGACGAGCGCGCCGCCGGCGTCCCGGCCCAGCAGTCGAGGTAACGGCTCGGCAGCAGCTCCCGGAACCCTCCGTCATTCCGGTGGCGGAGGGTTTTGCGCGCCCGTAGGTTGGTGCGCATGATCGAGCTTGAGGGGCTGACGAAGCGGTACGGGACGAAGGTGGCGGTCGACCACCTGTCCTTCCAGGTCCGTCCGGGCGTGGTCACCGGCTTCTTGGGGCCGAACGGGGCGGGCAAGTCGACGACGATGCGGATGATGCTGGATCTGGACAACCCGACGAGCGGGACCGTCCGGATCGACGGGAAGCACTACCGGGAGCTGGACGAGCCGCTGAAGTACATCGGGGCGCTGCTCGACGCCAAGGCGATGCACGGCGGCCGGTCCGCGTACAACAACCTGCTGTGCCTGGCGCAGTCCAACCGGATCCCGGCGAGCCGGGTGGGCGAGGTCCTCGACCTGGTGGGTCTGACGGCGGTCGCGCAGAAGAAGTCGAAGGGCTTCTCGCTCGGCATGGGGCAGCGGCTCGGCATCGCCTCGGCGCTGCTCGGCGATCCCGAGATCTTGATGTTCGACGAACCCGTCAATGGTCTGGACCCCGAGGGCATTCACTGGATCCGCAATCTGATGAAGGCATTGGCGGCCGAGGGGCGGACGATCTTCGTCTCCAGTCATCTGATGAGCGAAATGGCCCTGACGGCAGATCATCTGATCGTGATCGGGCAGGGAAAGTTGTTGGCCGACACGTCGATGGCGGATTTCATCCAGCAGAATTCCCGGAGTTATGTGCGGATGCGTTCGCCGCAGCAGGAGCGACTGCGCGACGTGCTCCACGCGAACGGCTTCCTCGCGGTGGAGGCGGGCGGCGGCACCCTGGAAGTGGACGGGGCCACGACGGAGAAGCTGGGTGAGCTGGCGGCGGAGAACGGGCTCGTGCTGCACGAGCTGAGCGCACAGCGCGCCTCCCTCGAAGAAGCGTTCATGCAGATGACCGCCGCCGCGGTGGAGTACCACGCGCACGGGACCGACGTACACGGCGGCGCCGCGGCGCCGGCCCCCTCATGGGGCACGACCTCCGAGGGAGCCTGATCGATGGCAGCGGCAAGCGCGGTCCTCCAGTCCGAGTGGACCAAGATCCGAACGGTGTCGTCGACCGTCTGGACGCTGGCCTGTGCCCTCCTCGTCACGGTGGCGATGAGCGCGGCCCTGAGCGCCCTGATGAAGGCACAGTTCGACAACCTCTCCGAGGTGGAGCGGGCGACCTTCGACCCGACCCTGATCAGCTTCTCCGGGATGGTGCTCGGTCAGCTGGCCATGGTGGTCTTCGGCGTCCTGGTGGTCGGGACCGAGTACACCTCGGGCATGATCCGCACCTCGCTGGCGGCGGTCCCGCAACGGGCCTCCTTCCTCTTCTCCAAGGTCGCGGTGGCCGGTGCGCTCGCCCTGGCCGTGGGAGTGGCGACCAGCTTCCTCTCCTTCTTCCTGGGCCAGGCGCTGCTGGGGGAGCACCGCACCACCCTCGGTGCGGACAACGTGCTGCGGGCGGTGATCGGCGGCGGGCTCTACATGGGCCTGATCGCGATCTTCTCGATGGGCGTGGCGACGATGCTGCGCTCCTCGATGCTGTCGCTGGGCATCCTGATGCCGTTCTTCTTCCTGATCTCGCAGATCCTCGCGGCGGTCCCGAAGGCCAAGGAGGTCGCCCGCTACTTCCCCGACCAGGCCGGCTCCAAGGTCATGCAGGTGGTGCCGGAGGCGATGGGGTCGGACAAGACGCCGTACGGTCCCTGGGGCGGACTCGGGATCATGGTGCTGTGGGTGGTGGCCTCGCTGCTGGGCGGCTATCTGGTGCTGCGGAAGCGCGACGCCTGACCGTCGGGCGCACCCGCCCCACCCCCTGGGGGAGAACCCCGAGTTTTCCCCTAGGGGGCGTACCACGGCATTCTCTGCTTGGCCGGAACCGTCAAGGCCTGGATAAGCTCCTCACTCATACGGGGGGCTCCGGCCGACGGCCGCCACGCCCCGACATGGATGCGACCGACCTGTCGATGGGGCTGGAGAATGATCGAGGCAGTCGGCCTGACGAAGCGCTACGGCGCCAAGACGGCCGTGTACAACCTTTCCTTCACGGTGAGGCCCGGTGTCGTCACCGGTTTCCTGGGGCCCAACGGGTCCGGCAAGTCGACCACGATGCGCATGATCCTCGGGCTCGACCGGCCCACCGCGGGGCACGTGACGATCGGCGGCCACCCCTTCCGACAGCTGCCGAACGCGCCCCGACAGGTCGGCGCGCTGCTCGACGCCAAGGCCGTGCACGGCGGCCGGAGCGCCCGCAGCCACCTCCTCTCCCTCGCCCAGCTGGCCGGCATTCCGGCGCAGCGCGTGGACGAGGTCCTCGGGGTGGTCGGTCTCCAGGACGTCGCCAAGCGCCGCTCGAAGGGCTTCTCGCTCGGCATGGGGCAGCGGCTCGGCATCGCGGCGGCGCTCCTCGGCGACCCGCAGGTGCTGCTCTTCGACGAGCCCGTCAACGGTCTGGACCCCGAGGGCATCCTCTGGGTCCGGAACCTGATGAAGAAGCTGGCCGCCGAGGGCCGCACGGTCTTCGTCTCCAGCCATCTGATGAGCGAGATGGCGCTGACGGCCGACCACCTGATCGTGATCGGCCGGGGGCAGTTGCTCGCCGACATGCCCGTGAAGGACTTCATCTCGGCGAACTCCGCCGACTTCGCCCGGGTGCGGACCCCGGGAACCGAGCCGGCGCAGCGCGAGAAGCTGACCTCGGCCCTCACCGAGGCCGGCGGCCAGGTGCTGTCCGAGCCGGACGGGGCGCTGCGCGTGACGGGTCTGCCGCTGCCGCGGATCAGCGACCTGGCGCACGACGCGGACGTACGGCTCTGGGAGCTCTCCCCGCACCAGGCCTCCCTGGAGGAGGCGTACATGCGCCTGACGCAGGGGGCCGTGGACTACCGCTCCACCGACGACCGCCTCGCCCATCTCCAGCAGCCGCTGCAGCCGGGCCAGCCGGGGTACGGGATGCCGCCGCAGCCGCCCGTCCAGGACGTGCCGCTGCAGGGCTGGTACGCCCCGCCGCCGCCCGGACAGAATCCTTACGCCGGGGCTCCGCAGGCCCCCGCGCCCGGCCCGTACGCTCCTCCGGCCGGCGCACGGCCGAACCCCCCGCAGCCGAGCGACACCCCCAAGGACGCCCGATGACCGCCCCCGCTCCCCACCACGCCTCCGCGGCGCAGGCCTACGTCTCCCCCATCCCGGTGCGCGCCGCGCACCTCGGTGACGCGCTCGCCTCCGAGTGGACGAAGATCCGTTCGGTGCGGTCGACGATGTGGACGCTCGGCGTCATGATCCTGCTGATGCTCTCCATCGGGCTGGGCATCGCGGCGATCGCCGCTGCCACCGACGCCCCGATGGGCGAGGAGTCCGCGCTCGGCTTCGGTTTCTTCGGGATGCTGCCCGCGTCGATCTGCGTGATCACGCTGGGCGTCCTGACGATCGCCTCGGAGTACGGCACGGGCATGATCCGCACCACCCTGACCGCGTGCCCGAGCCGGGCCCGGGTGCTCACGGCGAAGGCCCTCGTCTTCTTCCTGCTGGTGTTCTCGGTCACCACGGTGATGGCGACCCTGGTGGCGGTGGTGCAGGTGGCCATCGTCAGCGAGGCGGCGACGCCGACGGCGGGCGAGTGGTTGCGGGCGACCGTCGGAGCGGGTGGCTACCTGGCCCTGCTCGGTCTGCTGTCCCTCGCGGTGGGGACGCTCATCCGGCACTCGGCCGGCGCGATCACGGTGATGATCGGCCTGCTGCTGCTGCCGCTGGTGGCGGCGCTCTTCATGTTCTCCGAGGCGCTGCAGTCGGTGCAGAAGTTCCTCTTCACCTACGCGATCCCCTCGCAGATGATCGCGCTGTACAGCGAGACCGCCCCGTTCGGCGATTCCGGCCCGGCGGGCTGGGAGCCGCTGCTGATCATGGCCGTGGTCGTCGCCGCTGCGCTGGGCGGTGCCTACGCCCTGCTGAACAGCCGGGACGTGTAGGGCTTCGACGGGGGCTCAGTACCTCGGCGCGTTGCGGGACCGCTGCACCCTGCTGGTGCGGCGGTCCTTCGCGTTCCAGCAGGCCTTGTGCCAGTGCCGGCGGTCGTCCACTCCGCCGTACTCCGGCCAGGCGACCACGTGCGGGGCGCCGGACGGGATCTCCTGGTCACAGCCGGGGCAGCGGTAGCGCTTGCCGGGGGCGCTGGCTCCGGCGACCAGGCGGACGTTCCATTCCTCGCCCTGCCAGGTCTCGGTGCGCTGCGCACCGCCGTACCGGTCGCCCTGGTCGCCCTGCGGCTCGGGCTTTCCGCGGTGGCGGGACCGGTTGTGACGCGGGGACACGGGCACCTCGCAAAGGTCGGGGGGACACGGACCGTTCCCTCCAGCCTACGGGCCGCCATCGGGTGCCCCCGGCCGCGCCCGGAGCGGCTTAGCCGAAAATCGCAAGAACTTCACGGATGGCCGTTGCCTTTGGCACGTGTCAGACGTTGTTGCCAGTGCGAGGGGAGATACGCGTCGGCCGCAAGGAGGCAAAAGGCGATGCGCGTGGGTACGTTCGTTCTGGCAGCCCAGTTCCCGGGCCAGGGCCAAGGGGAGGCGTTGCACCGGGCGGTGCGGACCGCCGAGGTAGCCGAGGAGGCGGGGCTCGATGCGGTCTGGTTGGCCGAGCACCACTTCGTGCCGTACGGGGTGTGCCCCTCGGCCGTGACCCTGGCCGCGCTGCTCCTCGGCCGCACCCGACGGCTGCGGGTCGGCACCGCGGTGAGCGTGCTGCCGTCCGTCCATCCGGTCGCCCTGGGCGAGCAGGCGGCGCTGCTGCACCTGGTCTCGGGCGGCAGGTTCACCCTCGGGGTGGGGCGGGGCGGCCCCTGGGTGGACCTGGAGGTGTTCGGCGCGGGCCTGGAGGCGTACGAGAAGGGCTTCCCCGAATCGCTGGACCTGCTGTTGCGGTGGCTGACGGAGCCGCGGGTGGACGCCGCGGGAGAACGGTTCGCCTTCCGTGAGGTGCCGGTGGTGCCCCGCCCCGACGAATTGATCGGCGGAGCGGCCTCCCCCGAGGTGGTGGTGGCCTGCACCTCGCCGAAGAGCGTGCGGCTCGCGGCGGAACGCGGGCTGCCGATGCTGCTGGGCATGCACTGCGGCGACGAGGAGAAGGCGGAGATGGTCGCGGCCTGGGCCCGGTGCGCCCGGGAGGCCGGACGGGACCCGGACGAGGTCGCCCGGATCGGCGGCTGCCACGTCTCGGCGGGGGTCGCCCAGCTCGCGGACCGGACGGCGGACGCGGCGGAGTCCTTGGTCAAGGCGATGCCGGGCTGGCTGAAGCAGGGGCTCGACGCGCATGTGACGGTGGACGGACGGCACCGGGCGATGCGGGACCCCGTCGCATACACGGAACTGTTGTGCGGGCTGCACCCGGTGGGCACTCCTCGGCTGGCGGCGGACCGGCTTGCGGCGACCGCGGAGCGCACGGGCATCACCCGCTTCGCCCTGCTCGCGGAGGGGTCGGGCGACCTCGCGGACACCGAGGAGAACGTCCAGCGCCTCGGCGCGGAGGTCCTGCCGCTGCTGGTGTGACGGCGGGCGACGACGACACCGACGAGACGGGAGCGAGGGGTGTGGCGGGGGCACAGAACGCCACGCCCCGGACCGTGCTGCCGCTCCGGCACCTCTTCGCGGCGATGCGCGTCGGCTCGCATCGCCCGCTGTCTCCCGCGATGGGGAGCGGCAGCACCATGTCTCAGCAGTCGCGCAGTTCCGGCGACTGGTTCAGCAGCTGTCCCCGGACGGACGTGAAGCGGGCGAGGCGCTCGTCCACCGCCGGGTCGAGCGGGAAGACCGCCACGCGGTGGCAGTTCTGGAAGGCGAGACGCACCCCGAAGTGCCGCTGCAGCGCACCACGAATGGCATCGCTCGCAAGTGCGCGCAGCAGCTGACCACGTGCCTGCTCATTCGGCGGCGGCGTCTGGTTGTCGGCGAACTCTCCGCCGTCCACCTTCAGCTGGGCCACCAGAGAACTGATCATCTCCCATGCGTAGGGCAGGGAGGTCCGGACGCAGTCGACGAAGTCGGCTTCGTCGACCTCGCCTCGCTCGGCCTGTTCCAACAGTGCCGGTGAGACGTCGAGCGACATGGGTTCTCCTCTCGCGACCCCGCGGACGGGGCCTTGCGGGCAGGGACGAAGGCCGGGCCGTGCGCCACGCAGCGTGCACGGACGACGACCTCCAGCTTCCACGGTAAGCGCGCAGTCCGGGCCGCACCAGAAGATTGGGCATACAACCGGCTGATAAACGACGGGTGTTCGGCCAACGATCACCCCCGTCTGCTGCCCGAATCGCGCGGAAGAGCGCCCGTCTTGTAGCGTTGGCGACCATGCGTCTCGTCATTGCCCGTTGCTCCGTGGACTACGCGGGCCGACTCACGGCCCATCTGCCCTCCGCGCCCCGTCTGATCCTCGTCAAGGCAGACGGCAGCGTCTCCATCCACGCGGACGACCGGGCCTACAAACCGCTCAACTGGATGTCTCCGCCGTGCACCCTGAAGGAGGGCGCGGACGGCGAGGAGGGCGTCTGGACCGTGATCAACAAGGCCGGCGAGAAGCTGATCATCACGATGGAGGAGATCCTCCACGACTCCTCGCACGAACTGGGCGTGGACCCGGGCCTCATCAAGGACGGCGTGGAGGCGCACCTCCAGGAGCTGCTCGCCGACCGCATCGAGACCCTCGGCGAGGGGTACACCCTGATCCGCCGCGAGTACCCGACCGCGATCGGCCCCGTGGACATCCTGTGCCGCGACGCGGACGGCGGCACGGTCGCGGTGGAGATCAAGCGGCGCGGCGAGATCGACGGCGTCGAGCAGCTCACCCGCTATCTGGAGCTGCTGAACCGCGACCCGCACCTGGCGCCGGTGAAGGGCGTCTTCGCGGCCCAGGAGATCAAGCCGCAGGCACGGGTGCTCGCGACGGACCGCGGCATCGGCTGTGCGGTCCTCGACTACGACGCCCTGCGGGGCATCGAGGACGACAAGCTGCGGCTGTTCTAGCAGCGGCAGCAGGAGCAGTACGGGGGCGGCCCCGGGCGCGGTGGACG